>CAJQNP010000228.1 GCA_905479705.1 uncultured Gammaproteobacteria bacterium | reverse complement strand
TTGGCCATTGGCGACCTGTAACGCGACGAAACGTGTTCTTCACGGTGCTCCTGCTTGCCAGCCTGCTGACCGCAGCTTGCAGCGCTCCCGATGACGCCACGGTCGAGCTGAATGTCGATCCCGAACTGGGTCAGGCCGTGTTTGTTCTGCCCGAGGATGCAGCCAATGCCTTTGCACTGGCCGTGGCGGATGACGACAAGACGATGCTCGGCCAGATACTGGGTGAGGGATTTCGCGAGGTGTTACCCCTTGATGATGTCGATGGCGAGGATGTCGATAATTTCATCGCTGCCTGGGAAAAGGCGCACACCCTGCTACCCGAGGGCGACAAAAAGAGACTGCTTGCGGTAGGCAAGGGCCAGTGGACACTGCCACTGCCCATCGTGCAGGGCGCAACGGGCTGGTATTTTGATCTGGATGAAGGCCAGGAACGGATGCGCATACGCCGCATCGGCCGCAATGAACTTGCCGCCATACAGACGATACTGGCCGTTTACGACGCCCAGATGGAGTACGCATCGCAGGACCGGAATGGTGACGGCATGCTGGAATATGCACGACGCTTTATCAGTACACCCGGATCACGCGACGGCCTGTCCTGGGATACAACACCTGACGAGCCTCCCAGTCCACTCGGCCCGTTGCTGGCTGACCATACGCCGGGTGGTGGTTACCACGGCTACTACTTCCGCCTGCTGGAAGCACAGGGCGAGCATGCCCGCGGTGGTGCCTACAGCTACCTGATCGGTAACCAGATGCGCGCCGGCTTTGCCGTCATTGCCTGGCCGGTCGAGTATGGCGACAGCGGTATTATGAGTTTCATGGTCAGTCATGCCGGTATCGTTTACGAAAAGAACCTGGGTGAAGACAGCGCGAGCGCGGCGCAAGCGATCACGGTGTTTGACCCGGGGCCGGGCTGGACGCCGGAACAAGAAGTCAACGGTCCGTAGCCTGGGGACGAGCCAATACAACAACGATATCGGTAGCGTCGCCGTCGCCGGAAACAGATAGCAACAAAAAAATGGGGGAAGTGCAGTGCATTCATTGAATCGATCGGTCGCTACAGACCGGCAACGGTGCTCGAGCCTTTCGAGTCTGCTGTTCGCCGCCATGCTGTTCCCGGCAGCGGGGATTGCCAACGCCTACGACCTGAACGGCTTTACCCTGTCCGGTGATATCCGTACCGGCTGGGTCCAGTATGACTACGACAACCCGGACGGCGATCCGAATATCAACAAGGGCCACAAGGACTCGCGTGGCTGGTACCTCGTTCCGAAGATCTCACTGGCTACACCCGACCATAACGGTTTCAGTGGCAAGATCACCGCTGCCGGCGCGACGGACTTCGGTCTCAACGATGCCGAGAAAGAAACCCGCAACTTCGTGTTCGACCCGGTCGAGCTGAAGTCGTTTGCCCTTGTCCAGGAGCTGTACGTGCAGTGGGCCAATGATGCCAACCGGGTGATGATCGGGCGCAACGAATATGTGACGCCGATGATCGATGCGGATGACTACTACATGCTGGCGAACAGCTTTGCCATGGGTGTGTACGAGAACCGCTTCTTTGCCAATACCGATATCCGTGCCGGCTACTTTGCGGAGATGGCCGGTGTCTGGGACAGTGGCGCCAACGGGACCGAGTTCAACTCTATGTCAAAGGCCAGCTTCGTGCCGCAGGAGAATAAGGACGCGGCCGGTGACAAGGGCATATATTTCGTGTCAGCTGATTACAACAACAGCACACATCACGGCCAGTTGTGGAACTACTACGCCGACGAGCTCTACAACACCCTGTTCATCCAGTACGACTTCATCAAGGGCGATGATGATTTTAACTACGATATCGGTGCCCAGTTCATCGACTTTTCCGAGGTCGGCAAGCTGAAGTCCAGCGATACCGAGATCGACTACAGTCTCTACTCGCTGCGCTATAACGCCGGCTGGGGCAACGGTGTTTCGCTCGCAACCGGTGCCTCGAAATATACCGACGGTGACGGCCAGGGTTCGACGCTGGGTGCCTGGGGTGGTTATCCCTATTTCGCGAATGGCATGATTTTCCATTTCTTCGAGGCGGGCTCGCTGCGCAATGCCGAGTCCTACAAGGTCCAGGTAGGCTATGACTTTATACGCACACGGCCCGATACGCTGGGCGTGTACCTGCGCCATACCCGGTATGACCTGGATTCGGATTACTCGTTCAGTTCTGCCGGTAATCCGCAAGACCTCATGGTCATGAATGGTATCCAGCTGAAATACCGCGCGAAGAACGGGGCGTATTTCACCGGCACCTACGAGCAGCACGACATCGATGATGAACCCCGTACCTTTGCGCTGCGCCTGATCGGCGGGATCACGTTCTAGTGAAACGAACAAGTTATACAAATAGCGTCATTCCCGCGCGGGCGGGAATGACCGGGGTGTTGCAGGAATTGTGTTCGTGAATCAACTATAACTATGCAGATGTATCCAATCACTACCGGGAGAACAACATGAAAATCCGCATCTCTTCTTTTTATAACCTCCTGTTCATTGCCGCCCTGCTGGGCTGCCTCGTGGCACCGGCCCAGGCCGTGGATATCGAGTCCGTGCTCAACACGGCGTACGACAAGTACAGGAACCTGGAGGAGGGTGCCAACGCCGACTACATACCGGCACTGGCCAAGGTCGATCCAGAGTTGTTCGGTATCGTGCTGGTCACCGTGGACGGCAAGGTATACAGCGTCGGTGATGTCACCTCTGAGGTCTCGATCCAGTCGATCTCCAAGGTGTTTACCATGGCCAAGGTCATGGAGGAGTCGGGCCCCGATGCGATATCCGACAACATGGGCGTGGATGCCACCGGCCAGGTGTTCAACTCCATCGTGGCCATCGAGCAGTACAAGGGTCAGCAGATGAACGCCATGGTGAACCCGGGCGCGATTACTGCCACCAGTATGGTCAAGGGCAAGACCGGCGAGGATGTCTGGAAGAGCATCATCGGCACCTATGATGACTTCGCCGGGCGCAAGCTGTCGGTGCTGGAGGATATCTACAAGTCCGAGGCCGAGACCAACCAGCGTAACCAGGCGCTGGCCATGCTGATGTATGCCTACGGACGGATTGAAACTGATCCCCTCGTGGCCACGGATGTCTACACGCGGCAGTGCTCGGTCGGTGTGAACGCCAGGGACCTGGCCATGATGGCCGCGACACTGGCTAACGGTGGCAAGAATCCTGTGACCGGCAAGCAGGTCATCGGCAGTGACATCGTGCCGGAGGTACTTGCCGTGATGGCAACCGCGGGCCTGTATGACGATTCCGGGCAGTGGCTGTTCCGCACCGGCCTGCCGGCGAAGAGCGGTGTCGGTGGCGGCATACTCGCGGTCTCACCCGGCAAGTTCGGTATTGCGGCCATCTCGCCGCCACTGGACCCGGCCGGCAACAGCGTGCGCGCGCAGAAGTCCATTGCCGACATCTCCAACGCCCTGTGCGGCAATCCCTATGACCCCGTTCCCGAGGGTAGCTGCGGCAGCAAGTAACCGGTTGCTACACGGCGAAAAATGGCCGTTGTCACCTGGCACCCTGCTGCGGGTAAGCCGGCCTTTATTGCTGCGCCCGGGATTGACCGGCAGGCGGGTATACAAACCGCCGTTCCCTCACAACAAGGCGCTACAGCTTATCCTCGAAGGCAAGGGCAGCCACTTCGGCCCTGACAGGGTGGTGGCCTGCATTGAACGACAGCAAGCGTTTCGAAAGATTGCCCTGGAGTTCGCAGACCATGAAGAAGAGAAAGAGATGTTGCGTACCGTAAAACTGTAGCTCAACGATAAAACCGGGGCTTCCCTGACTTCAACCCGAGGGCATCACGCCACGGCTGAAGCATTACGGCATCCAGGTACAGGGCGTGACATCGATGGAGGACCGGAACGGATGAAGGCCACATATCAATCAAGGACGCCACACACATGGCATGCCCTTGATGTTGCCGAAGTCGCGGCTGCGTTGAAATCTGACACTGTCGAGGGTCTTACCGGTCCCGAGGCCCGTCAGCGCCTTGATGTGCACGGGCCAAACAGCCTGCCCCAGGCGCCGGAACCCTCAGGGTGGGCTGTTGCGCTGGCGATTCTGAAAGACCCGATGAACCTCCTGCTGGCAGTGACCGCGATCGTCGGCATCGTCGTCGGTCAGCCCGATACGGCAGTCCTTGTGGCGATCCTCGTCGGCCTCAACGTGGTCCTGGGCACCCGGCAGGAGCTGGCGGCACACGCCAGCGTGAAGGCCCTGGACACCGCGCAGGTTCCGGTTGCGCGGGTCCGCCGAGGCGGCAGCATCGAAGAACTTGAGGCAACAGCACTCGTGCCCGGCGACCTGCTACTGATCGAGGCCGGCGACATTGTCCCGGCAGACTGTCGCCTCGTGGAGGCAGCGACACTGGAGGTCACCGAGAGCGCCCTGACGGGTGAAAGCGCACCCGTCCCCAAGGACGGACGGGATGTTCTCGCGGAGGACACCGCGTTGGGTGATCGGACCAACCTTCTGTTCCAGAGCACCTCGGTGACCCGGGGTACCGGGACCGCACTGGTCGTGGAGACGGGGACGAGTACCGAAGTCGGCAAGATTGCCGGCATGTTATCAGGCGTCGAGCGGGTGGCCTCCCCGCTGCAACTCGAGATAAAGCGCCTGACAGTGCGCCTTGCCACTCTGGCCGTTGTGTCGGTTGGCTTTATCATCATCATCGGTTTCAGCCGCGGACTGGATACCCAGGCCGTGATGGGGCTTGCCATCGCTACAGCACTGGCATCGATCCCCGCAGGCCTGCCTACCTTTCTGAACGCCATGCTGGCATTTGGCGCCAGCCGGCTGGCAGATGCGAAGGCGGTCGTTCGCAACCTGACCGACGTCGAGGCACTTGGCTCGGTCAGTGCGATCAACTCCGACAAGACCGGCACGCTCACCCTGGACCGGATGACAGCGACAAAGATGTTCGACGCGGGCCAGTGGTTCAGCATCGACGGTAGCGGATACGAGAAGCAGGGTGCGATTCGTCACGCCGCTGGCAAGCCCGAGCCGGATTTCACGCCGCTGGCCTATGGCCTGACCCTGTGCAGCGACGTGACCGTCAGCGACGACGGTGAAGTCATAGGCGACCCGACCGAGGCGGCGCTGGTGGTGCTTGCGGCGAAGATGGGTGTTGACGCGGAGATTTCACGCCGTGAGCTTCCCCGGGTGGCCACAGTACCGTTCGACTCCGCCTACAAGTTCATGGCTACCTATCACATTGCACCCCTGGAGGTGGACGAACCGGATTCACTCATCGGGCTGGTAAAGGGTGCACCCGACGTGGTGCTGAACCGTTGTGCCAATGCGTGGTGGGGCGACCGGATTGTCCCGATCGCCGACGTGCGTGCGCAACTGGACCAGGCGAACCGGGAGCTCGCCGAGCAGGGCTTGCGTGTCCTGTCCTTCGCCTACCGGCAGTGGCCGACGTCGGCACAGGATGAAATAAAGGCCGACCCCATGGCGGGCATACATGACCTGGTCTTCGTGGCACTTGTCGGCATCATCGATCCGCTGCGACCGGCAGCCAAAGAGGCGGTACGGATCGCAGACAAGGCCGGCATTGAAGTGCGGATGATCACCGGAGACCATGCCGTGACGGCCCGGGCGATCGGGGGAGACCTGGGGCTTGGTCCGGGCGTCATCACCGGTCCCGAGTTTCAGAAGCTGAGCGACGAGTTGCTCGCCGAGCGCCTGCCCCGGCTGCATGTGTTCGGTCGTGTTGCACCCGAAGACAAACTGCGACTGGTGTCGGTCATGCAGGACCGCGGCGAGATTGTTGCGATGACGGGTGACGCGGTCAACGACGCGGCGGCATTGAAAAAGGCCGATGTCGGCGTTGCGATGGGCAGTGGTGCAGAGGTGTCCAAGCAGGCCGCCAAAATGGTGCTGACCGACGACAACTTTTCCACCCTGGTGCATGCGATCGAGTTGGGCCGGGACATCTATGGCAAGATCACCGCACAGATCCGCTATGTGATGGCTGGCTTGTTCGGTGTCTTGCTGCTGATGGTACTGGCGAGCCTGTTCGGGATCAACGACGGTAACGTCCTGTCCCCCGTCCAGCTGCTGTTCGTCACCTTCTTCATCGGTATCTTTCCCGCGATCGGCATCTCGACCGACTCCTCCGAGCCGGGCATCATGGACCTTCCTCCCCGCGCCCCGGGCAAGACGATTCTCAACAGCAGGACGACCCCCCGCTGGTTAGTGTTCGGGCTCAGCCAGGCACTCGTCGGACTTGCTCCCTTTGTTTATCCTGGAGAACTGCCGGTAAATATTCAGCAGACCCTGGCATTCGCCATCGTGGCGGTGAGCACCATTTTCATGGCGGTGTCGCTGCGCCGTGATGTTATCCCGGCCTGGCATGGGCCTTATTTTCCATTCTTCAAGTGGATGGCAATCCCGGGCTTCGTGACCTGGCTCGCGATTGAATGGCCGCTGTTCCAGGAGCTGCTCATGACCACAAGTCTTAGCGGCCAGCAGTGGGCCAGCGCGATTACCCTGGCGCTCGTTCCATCAGTGATCATTGAGACAGAGAAGGCCCTGCGCGTGTATCGAAGGGCTGCCCGGCTCTAGTGCCAGGACGTCCGGTGATTATCCATGCGCTGAGGCATCGACAGGGTGTGAACGAAATCGAGGTGGCACGTGTTGAATGACGAATCACAGCCCCTGGTTACAACGCGTCTTTCCCGATTGTTGCAATCGATACCCGGTTTGCAGGTGTTACGCGGCTACGAGGGCAAGAATCTGGCGCCCGATGTACTTGCTGGCCTGGTGATCTGCCTGGTACTGATACCCTCGGCACTGGCCTACGCAGAACTGGCCGGTTCCGGGCCCGTGGGCGGTATCTACGCGGCACTGGCCGGCACAGTGGGTTATTTCCTGTTCTGCAGTTCACGGCACATGAATGTGGGTCCCGATGGCGCCGTGGCATTGCTTGCGGGGGTCGCCATTTTACCGATTACCGCTGGTGACCCCAGCAAGGGTCTGATCGCCGGCGCCTGGCTGGCCTTGTTCACCGGGGTGATTCTCATTGTTGCAGCCAGGCTGCGGCTTGGGGTTGTCGCGAGTTTCCTGTCGACACCCGTGCTGCTCGGATATCTGAACGGTGCGGCGCTGGTCATTATCGTCAGCCAGTGGGGCAAGCTGTTTGGCATTGACCTGGAGCAGGGGAGTTTCTTCCTGCGACTGGGCGAATGGTTTGAAAAGATCCCGGACACCCATGTCGAGACGCTGCTCACGGGGTTATCTGTCATTCTGCTGTTGTTTGTTTTCAGACGGCTTGTCCCGAGGCTGCCGGCGCTTGTCCCGGTATTTTTTATCGCGCTGGTGTGCGGCTATTTCATTGATTTCGATGCCATGGGCGTCAGTGTTATCGGCGAGGTGCGCGAACGAATACCGCAGACCGTGGGGCTCACGCTGGACCTTGATGATATCGCCACACTGGCGGTGGGTGCCCTGGGCCTGTCGATGCTGATTTTTCCGGAGGGCGTCCTGCTGGGGCGCGCGATGGCGGAGAAACATGGCTATGCGATTGATCCGGACCGTGAACTGGTGGCGCTCGGTTCAGCCAATATCGCGTCGGGCATCTTTACCGGGTTTGCGGTCGGCGGCAGCCAGACCCGCACGTTGCTGAATAGCGCCAGCGGGGGGCGGACCCAGCTGGCTAATCTCGCCTCGGCCGTGTTTCTGCTGATATTCGTCCTGTTCGCGCTGCAGTTACTGGTACACCTGCCCAGGGTCGCCATTGCGGCCATCCTCATCTACACGGGTTTCGGACTGATCGACCTGGCGGGTATAAAAACTATCTGGGACCGACATCGGCAGACGGCGTGGATCGCGATGACAACCATGGCCTCGGTGGTTGTGATTGGTGTGCTGCCCGGAATCCTGATTGGTACTGCAATGTCGATTGCCATATTGCTGTCACAACTCGCGCGCCCCCAGGATGCGCTGCTTGGTCGTCTGCCGGGATCAAATGAGCTTCATGATATCGGTGAAGATGAAGAGGCCGGGGGTATACCGGGTCTGGTAGCCTACCGCTTCTACGGTCCACTGGTGTTTGCCAACGTTGATTACTTCATTGGGCGGGTGCAGGGGTTTATTGATCGGGAGAAACAGCCTGTTCGGCAGCTGCTGATTGATGCAAGTGCGATACCGACTATGGATTACACTGCTGCGGAAAAACTCCAGCCTTTTTTTCAGCGGCTTGTGGATCAGGGTGTCGAGCTTGCGGTTGCAAGGGCCCATCTTCCGCTGCGCGAAGTGAAATTGGGTAATAAAATAGACGAGCTGTTTCCCGAGCAGCGAAAATTTTCAACAGTCGCAGACGCTGTTGCGGCTTTCAAGGCGGCTACCGCATAATGACCAGAGGAGTCACTCGATGGCTGGTGCCATCTGTAACGAGATCGCCAGTCAAGTTGTAATCCAGGCGTTCACGGCGTGCCTGGGAAAAACCGTTGCGCGGACCTCGCGTATTAAACAAACGACATTCCAATGGGAGAATATTATGGACACGGCAGAAAACAATCCGCTTGAACAGGTGGCGGGAGAAGTAAGGAAGAACCGTGGCTGGCTCATGTTCATGGGCATCGTGATGGTTATTCTTGGTGTTATCGGCTTGTCGATGGAAGTGTCGCTGACCGTTGTCAGTGTGCTTTATTTCGGTTTTCTGGTGGTGTTTGGTGGCGTCGTCATGCTGATCGATGCCTTCAGGGCCGGGGAATGGGCCAGCAAGCTGTGGCATGTGCTGATCGCGCTGGTCTACATTGCCGCGGGTATCGTGATGATCACCAACCCGGCCGCCAGTGCCGTCTGGATCACGCTGTTCCTGGCCTCGTTTTTTGTGATCACCGGCGTGTTCAGGCTGATTATCGGTTTCCAGGCGCGTGGTCGCGTTGACAACTGGGGCTGGATCGTCTTCGCCGGTGTGATCTCCATGCTGCTGGGCCTGGTGATTTTCGCCCAATGGCCGGTCTCCGGTCTGTGGGTCATTGGCATGTTCGTGGCGATCGAGCTTATCCTGCAGGGGTTCTCCATGATCTCGATTGCACGGGCGGTGCGCGCGGACTAACGTTGATTTAACCCGCAGGCGCGCTTGCAAGTCCCCCGGATTACGCTGCGCTGCATCCGGGCTACGGGGTTGTTGCACGTAACCCGGGGGGGTGCAAGTCCCCCGGATTACGCTGTGCTGCATCCGGGCTACAGGGTTGTTGCACGTAGCCCGGGTGAAGGCCATGAGGCCGTAACCCGGGGTGGTGGTTGCAGCTCCCCGGATTACGCTGCGCCGCATCCGGGCTACGCTATTCACGAGGTTGTCAAACAAGGCCTCTTGCTACAGTTTGGCTCCTGCCGCATGGCCAAACCATATTTATCATATTGTCTTATACTTACTGCCAGTTCCCGAACGCAGAATTAATCGGATGGTTCATATAACAGGAAACGTATGCACCTTGCTGACCTGAAACGACCCCGGTATTACATCCCGCTTGCCCTGCTGGTCATTCTTGCTGTGGCCTCTGCCGTGGTTTTTCATCCTGCATTCCAGAAGAAGATGCTGCTCAAGCATGTGGGTCCGCTGGTGGATTCGCTGCAGGTCGAATATGTCCACTTCACGCCCTGGTCACTGCAGCTCGACAAGCTGGCCGTGGACTACGCGGGAGGGCATTTCGCGCTGGAGGCGGGCTCGATTCGCTACTGCCTGTCATCGTTGTTACTTCTCACTGCCAACGTCAAGTCGATTACGCTGACAGACCTGCTGGTCGATATCAGCGAGTTCAGCCCCCCCGAAAAGGACGAGCCGGAAACCGACAGCCTGTTTCCCGGTGTGCTGGCCTCCCTGCAGCACGGTGTCGGTTATGCGCTGGGAACGGTCGCGGTGAACGCCAACGTGGTATTGCCTGAACAGCAGTCCGTCACGGCGACACTCGGTGGTGGCGGCATCAGCCCCAAGGAGACCGGTACCCTCAAGCTCAAGGTCGATTACGACACCGGCAAGGAGGGTGAACTGATTGTCGTAGACGGTGAGCTGGTCCTGAAACAGCTGAGCCGGGGTCGCTTCGAGGCGATCGAGGCGCTGTTGAATACCGAGGCCACGCTTGCCGGTCTGCCGCAACCCGAGACGGCAACGCTCAGGTTGCTGGTCACTCCGGCACCGTTTACCGAGGCTCAACAACAGGCATTCAAGGCAGTTGACAAAGAACCCGCGTTCACACCGGAATCCCTGGACCTGGGTATCGTGCAGCATGACAGCGAGGCTGTGTTACGTTCCGACCTGTCACTGCAGGGGCGCTACGACGGTAACAGCGGTGAGTTCCAGGGCGATTACCGGCTCACGGCAAATGAACACCTGGTGCAGCGTTATATCAAGGAAGCGGTCATTCCGCCTACCGAAGAGGTGCTCAGCGGTGACCTGCGGTTCAATCTTGCCGATACCACCGGCGATATCACCGTGGTCAGTGAACTGCTGGTCGACCAGATCCGCGAGACGCACGCCAACGAGAACCTGCCCGAATTGCTCAGGCTGGAAAACAATTTCCGCCTGTCACTGCTACCCGGCCTGCGACTGAACCTGGAAACCATCGACTCTGGCCTGACGGACGAGGCGGCCACGCAACCGCTGTCCTCGAGCCTGCCCGGAGACCTCGATATACCGTTGCGTGATGTCGAGTCGTTCATGCACCAGGAGCAAATCCTGCTGGCATTTCAGTTGCCCGAGGTGCCGCTGCACTGGTTTGATGTTTTCCTGCCGGACCACAACATCGTCGACGGCACACTGACCGCTGCCTTCGAGGTTGCGACCGATACCAGCGGTTCCATTCACCTGAACCCTGTTCAGCCACTGGTCGTGACCGGCTTCACCCTCAGCCAGGATGATGTGCCGGTTGTCGACAAGGTCGACCTGCAGGTCATGCCGCGCGTCAGCTATCACGGTGACGCCCTGGATGTCTGGCTGGACAAGCTGCAGGTGTCCACGGTGCAGGGTGAGGTTATCAGCGGCGACCTGGCTGCCAGCATGCCGCTCGCTGACACGCCCGGTGCCATCAATGTCAGGACAAATGCCGATGTGCAGATGCATCGCCTGGTCGAGATGCTGGCCATTGAACAGAGCGGCAAACAGTCATTACCGACGCAGTTGTCGCTGGACCTGCAGGCGGCCCTGCTACAACAGCCGCAACGACTGACGGTCAATACCCTGGATGGCAATATCCAGCTGGATAACAAGACGCGCTTGCTGCACCTGGCGTTACAACAGCCGCTGGTCATGGAGACCACGGAGGCCGGTAGCCGCATTATCAACAGCGAGGGGCAACTGGCGACGCTCAACATCAGCGAAATCCAGCTCGGCTGGTTCTCCGCCTTTGTCCCTGAGACCACGCTGCAGGGCCAGCTGCGCAGCGCCGACCTGTCACTGGCGGCCGCGGGGCAGGGTGTCACGACGCTGACATCGGCACGGCCGGTCAAGCTGCAACACGTCACCATCACCGGTCCGGATGGCGCCTTGCTGAAGGATGTCGGCATCAGTGTCAGGCCGTCCATACGCCTGTCGGGCGACGGCACGCAGATCAACTACCGGGACCTCGTTGTGACCGGCCAGTCGAAGCAGTTACTGGCGGCAGACGGTGACGTAACGCTGCCCGGCGGTGAGGACAAGCCGCTGCGCGCAGACGGCCGCCTGGATATGGATGTGCAGGCCCTGTCGAAACAACCGCTCGTGTCCACTGCACTACAGGGTGACGTGGAGTCTGCGGTGCGCCTGGAGGCCAGTTACAAGCTGGCACACAGTGCCGGCGGTATCGATCTGGAGCGCCTCTCGGCGAAGCTCTTTTATGCGGATGAACAGCCCCGGGTTGCACTTACCTCGGATTCAGGGGTGCGTATCCGTACCCAACTGGGCAGCAAACAGTCCGAGCTGGGGCGTGCGCGCGGCAAGGTGACCCTCGCGGTGTCCAACCTGACACCGGAACCGTTTGCCGGCATCCTCGAGGCCAATGGTCTCTCGTTCACGGAGGCGAATGGCAAGGCTGTATTAATGTCGGATGGCAAGTCCCTGCATATCGACACGATCGAGCCCTTTATCGCAAAGGGTGTCACGCTGGGGGCCGCCGGCAAGCCGCTGCTGGATAGCTTTACGCTGGTGGCTGATACCGAGACCGTGATGCAGGGTAATGCCCTGCATGCACAGTTGAAGCAGTTGGATGTGACCTTTGATAAACGACCGCAGCAGCCGGCGATCAGTGCAACGATCGATGTGCGACTCACGGGGCAGGGCGCTGCAACCTGGGTCGAGGACCTGACCGCCAGCGCCGACATGCGGTTGCCGGCGTTGCTGGACCAGCCAGGCCTGCTGCCGGGGCACAGGCTCAGCGCGGGCGAAATGACCGCCGTGGCGAGGATGGATGCCAGTGGTCAGCTCGAGTCAACGGCCCGCGTGCAGGGTCTGAAGAGCCGCAAGCAGCTGCCACTGGAACTGCTGGAAGTCCAGTTGAACGGGCAGCTGGATGAAAATGGCAGTTTTGATGTCAGTGCACCGGTACGGACGCGTGGCAAGTCCGGTGACAGTGACCTGATCATCAAGGCCAGGCATGTCAGCAAGCAGGGTGAATACAGCGACCTGATCGTCAGCATCGACAGCAGTGTTTTTTACCTGAACGATATCCTCAATACCCTCAACGCCATTTCCAACGAGCAGGCGGTTAAGGAAGCCGAGGCGGAACTGACCGAGGAAGAGCTGGCGGCGATCAAGGCCGAGAGGAAGGCACGCCGCGAGCGCCCGGACGAGACGGCCTTCTGGGACGTGATACCCTATAACCGTCAAGCCACTTACAATATCCAGCGCCTGTTCTACACCGATTACCTGGAGATTGTCGATATTTCCGGCCGTGCCGAGATTACGCCGTCACGCCTGTCTGTCGATGAACTCAAGGCGCGCTTTCACGACAGCCCGGTCGAACTCAACGCGGTGCTGAATTTTGCACCGGGTGAGAATCCCTACGACCTGGATATGCAGCTCAACGTGGAAGAGTTCGACCTGGCCACCTTCCAGCGGGAGCTTGATCCCGATGCCATCCCGCCGGCCGAGGGGCTGTTCAACGTCAAGGCCGATGCCTTTGGCAAGTCACCCAACATGCTGCAGTACCGCAATAACCTGTTCTTTGACATGAGCCTGCAAAGCCGCGCGGGCGTGTTCCGCTTGCTCGATCCCAATGATCCACTGGTGGTGGGTAGCAGCACCCTGGCCGGCGCCATGGGTGAGGGTATTTCCTACGTGCCAACGGGGCTGTTCGGCCTCGGCGCCGTTGCGCGGCTGGTGAACTATATCGACGAGATCCCGTATGACAAGGTCGATGCGCACCTGGTGCGGGGTGAGTCGCGGGATGTGCAGATCAAGAAATATGTCGTGCAGAGTCCGGAGCTCCTGCTGACGGCACGGGGCGGGATCAACTACGAAGAGGGGGTCGATATTCTGGAAAGCCCGCTTGCCATGGATGCACAACTCAACCTGCGTGATCGCGGTGCTGCCATCTTCTATGACCTGGACCTGCTCAAGGACGAGAAAGACAAATACGGTTACTGGATCGGGCCCGAGATCAAGTTCTGGGGCACGCTGACCGTGGCCGAGTCCAACCTGAGCGAGATTATCGAACAGGCCGGCAAGGGCGCCGTGCTCGGTGGCCTGACGCGGCCGGTATCCGGGTTGATCGGCAACATCAGGCACCGCTGGATGGATGAAGAGGGTGAGCCGGTCGAGTATACCGATGAGCCGCCTGTAGACAGGCCTGCTGCAGTGGTCGAGCCCGTCCCCGAGCCCGCGGCCCGGGAGGCAGACGAGTACGGCTTGCCGGATTATTACGAGTAACCGAACTATCCGTGACCGACTATGTATGACGGCAGGGCCGAATGTATTCGGCCAGCTGCCTGTGCAGGGAAATCGGGCTATGATGCTCGAATACATTCGACCCTGGCTGCCAACGATTCTCCCCTGATCAACGCGATCATCGGATCTGGGGGCCGAAATCCATCACAATCATCGAGTTAGCGTCGGCACGTGGAAACAATCCGGCAAACCACGTATATTCCCTGAAGGATTTATCTGAATTACAGGCATGACGAACAAACTATTTATCAAGACCCACGGCTGCCAGATGAACGAGTATGACTCGTCGAAGATGGCGGACGTGCTCGCCGCTTCCCACCGAATGCAGGTGACGCAGGATCCAGCCGAGGCGGATGTGCTGCTCATGAATACCTGCTCGATTCGTGAGAAGGCGCAGGAGAAGGTGTTTTCCGAACTGGGTCGCTGGAAGGAACTCAAGGACACGCGACCGCACATGGTCATCGGCGTGGGTGGTTGCGTGGCCAGCCAGGAAGGTGAGGCCATTCGCGCGCGCGCACCCTACGTGGATATCGTGTTCGGTCCGCAGACGCTGCACCGCCTGCCCGAGATGCTCGACGAGGCACGCCGCGCACAGCAGCCGGTGATCGACATCAGTTTTCCCGAGATAGAAAAGTTCGACTGCATGCCGGCACCGCGTGCCGATGGCCCCACCGCGTTTGTATCTATCATGGAAGGCTGCAGCAAGTACTGCAGCTTTTGCGTGGTGCCCTACACCCGGGGCGAGGAAGTCAGTCGTCCGTTTGATGACATCCTGGCCGAGGTGGTTGCACTGGCCGGGCAGGGCGTGCGCGAGGTCAACCTGCTCGGGCAAAACGTCAATGCCTACCGTGGCGAGATGGATGATGGCGACAGCGCCGACCTGGCACTGCTGATCAATTACATCGCTGCCATCGACGGTATAGACCGCATTCGCTATACCACCTCGCACCCGGTCGAGATGACCGACAGCCTGATCCAGGCCTACGCGGAGGTGCCGCAGCTGGTTGCTCATCTGCACCTGCCGGTACAGTCCGGTTCCGATCGCATCCTGGCACTGATGAAGCGCAATCACACGGCACTGGAATACCGTTCCATTATCCGTCGCCTGCGTGCCGCACGACCGGGTATCAGCATGTCGTCGGATTTCATTATCGGTTTCCCCGGCGAGACCGATGCAGACTTTCAACAGACCATGCAGTTGATAGAGGCGATCGGCTTCGACCAGTCATTCAGTTTTATCTACAGTGCCCGCCCCGGTACACCGGCTGCGGAGCTGCCGGACGATGTCGAGCACGCCACCAAGAAGGCGCGCCTGGCGCGGCTGCAGCAGCGTATCAGTGAAATGGCCGCAGCGATCAGCGAGAGCATGGTCGGCAAGGTCGAGCGCGTACTGGTCGAGCGTGTCTCACGCAAGCGCGACGACCAGCTCAGCGGACGTACCGAGAACAACCGGGTCGTCAACTTCGACGCTGACGCGGCGCTGATCGGACGGTTTGTCGACGTGCGCATCAGCGAGGCCCTGCCAAACTCACTGCGCGGTGAGGTCGTGTGGGTGGAAGGCGAGACGCTGACAACTCAAATGAAGGCCTCCTGACCTGCCCTTGAACGCCGCCGCGCTTTCAGTCGATATCACCCTGGAACCAGCCGACAATGAACGGCTGGCGGAATTGTGTGGTGAATTCGATGCACACTTGCGGCAACTCGAGCAGCGCCTCGGCGTTGAGATAAACAGTCGTGGCAACCAGTTTCGCATTATCGGCGAGGCCGCCGTGGCCAGGCGCGCCAGCCAGGTCCTTGAAGGGCTCTACCTGGAAACCGGTGATGGCGAGCTGACACCGGAGAAGGTGCATCTCTACCTGCAGGAGGCGGGCGCAGACCACGTACAGGGCGAGTTGACGCGCAGCCGGCATGACATGATCGTTATCAAGACGCCGGGCGGTGCCATTACACCGCGCGGTGATCACCAGAAACAGTACCTGGGCAATATCCTCGAACATGACCTGAACTTTGGTATCGGCCCGGCCGGAACCGGCAAGACCTACCTGGCCGTTGCCTGTGCGGTGCAGGCGCTGGAGCAGGAGAATGTCTCCCGGCTGGTGCTGGTCAGGCCCGCGGTTGAGGCGGGCGAACGGCTCGGCTTCCTGCCCGGTGACATGACCCAGAAGGTCGATCCCTATTTGCGCCCGCTGTACGACGCGCTCTATGAAATGCTCGGCATCGACAAGGTCGCGAAGTTGATCGAGCGCAATGTCATCGAGATCGCGCCGCTGGCCTTCATGCGCGGGCGCAGCCTGAATGATGCCTTTATTATTCTCGACGAGGCACAGAACACCACCGTGGAACAGATGAAGATGTTTCTCACGCGTATCGGTTTTGGCTCGACCGCCGTGGTGACCGGTGATATCACCCAGATTGACCTGCCGAAGCATGTTGAATCAGGCCTGCGCCAGGCAACCGATGTATTGAGTGACTACGATGACATCGGCTTCACGTTCTTTTCATCGAGCGATGTGGTGCGTCACCCGCTGGTACAGCGGATTATCTCGGCCTATGAGAAGTACGAGCGCTTCGGCCCCAGCGAAAAAAAGAACAAGGAGTCCTGATATGAATGATCCTGGTACGAATGATCCTGATACGAACAGCGCCGGGTCGAGTGTGGATGTTCAGTTCGCGGTCAGTGCTGAAGGCGTTCCTTCTGAAGCGATACTCCGCGAGTGGGCCCTGCAGGTATTGCCCGCTGACAGGAAGGACGCCGAGGTGACGATTCGCGTGGTTGACGAGGCGGAGATCACCGCCCTGAACCGCGAGTACCGTGGCAAGGACGGCGCAACCAATGTGCTGTCCTTCCCCTACGAGACCATGCCAGCGATCGAGACGGCGCTGCTGGGTGATGTGGTGATCTGTGCGCCGGTCGTGGCCATGGAATCGGTGGCCCAGCAAAAGCCGCTTGAGGCGCACTGGGCGCACATGGTGGTACATGGCTTGCTGCACCTGCTGGGTTATGATCACCAGAAAGACAGCGAGGCGCGCGACATGGAAGACCATGAAGCGCAGTTGCTCGCCCGCCTGGGGTATGCCAATCCCTACTAGCCCGCCGCTGTTCGCAAGCTCCCGGCGGCGTTCGAGATCGTCCTGTATACGCGGCCATTCATCTGATGCTAGTATTATAAACATCGTATAACCCGTTAATATTTAATGAACAAAGACCGACCTTCCGGCGGCCCCGCGCAGCGTTCCTGGACGACCAGGATGAAACAAACACTGTCCCGGGTGCCTTCCGATAACGAGCACCTGCTGGACCTGCTGCGTGCCGTACAAAAGAAAAACCTGTTCGACACGGATGCACTCGCGATGATCGAGGGTGTTCTGGAAGTGGACGACATGCAGGTGCGCGACATCATGATCCCGCGTTCCCAGGTCGTCATGCTGGAGCGCGATACCGGTCCCGATGTGCTGCTGCGCAGCATCGTCGAGTCCGGCCACTCCCGTTTTCCGGTCATTGGTGACAGCCGTGACGAGGTGGTCGGCATCCTGCTGGCAAAGGACCTGCTGCTGTACGCCTTTGAGCGCACCGACGGTCGACTCAATGTGCGCGATATCCTGCGTCCGGCCATCTTTATCCCGGAGAGCAAGCGGCTCAATATCCTGCTCAAGGAGTTCCGCTCGAGTCGCAACCACATGGCGATTGTCGTGGATGAATACGGCGGTGTCGCCGGCATGGTGACCATCGAGGACGTACTGGAACAGATCGTCGGCGAGATCGAGGACGAGCATGACGTCGAGGAAGAGGATACCATCCGCAAGCACAGCGAGGTGCATTACACCATCAAGGCGCTGACGCCGGTCGAGGACTTTAACGAGTATTTCGAACAGTCATTGTCTGATGAGGAGTTCGACACCATCGGCGGACTGGTTGTGCACCAGATCGGGCACCTGCCAAAACGCGGCGAACGCGTCGTCATCGGTAACCTGTTATTCAAGATCCTGCGCGCCGACAGCCGTCGCGTGCACATGCTGCAGCTAACACTGCTGCCACGACCGGTTGAAGACAACACAGAGCAGGCAGAAACCGGCGTGTGAACAGGCTGGTGGAACGATACGGCGGACTGTTGATGCTGTTCGCAGGGGCGGTGGCGGTCACCGCCTTCGCGCCCTTTGGCTGGTACCCCGTTATCCTTGTCTCGTTGTTGCTGCTGTTCAACCAGTGGTTGCACGATTCGCCCGCGCAATGCTTTCGACACGGCTTTCTGTTTGGCCTGGGTTTCTTCGGCACCGGCATCACCTGGGTCTTTAACAGCATTCACGTGTTCGGGCATGTGCCGGTTCCCGGTGCTCTGGGCGTTACGCTGGGGCTGGTGTTTGTACTCAGCCTGTATCCCGCTGTTCTGGGCTATTGCCTCCGGCGCTTTATCCGTAGCGCCTCGTGGCAGGCACTGGTTATTAGTGTGCCGGCAGGCTGGGTGCTGACCGAGTGGCTGCGCAGCTGGTTGTTTACCGGCTTTCCCTGGCTGAATGTGGCCAACAGCCAGATCGACAGCCCGCTGGCCGGCTACCTGCCGGTGCTGGGTGTGTACGGGACCGGTTGGCTGCTGGTGCTGCTTGCTGTCTTGCTGCTGTCGGTGTTGCGTAACCAGCGCCGCGTGCTCAGCGGGTTGCTGTTCATGGTGGTCATCGTTGCCGGCCTGTTGCTTGAGCGTGTGCAATGGACGACCCCGCGGGGTGAGGCGCTCAGCGTGAGCCTGGTACAGGGAAATATCAGCCAGGATGACAAGTGGGCGCCGGAGAACCTGCTGAGTACCTTCAAGCTGTACTCTGAGCTGACCTTCAGTGATGGACCGGTCAGCGACCTGACCGTCTGGCCGGAGACGGCCATACCCGCCTTTCATCACCAGGTGAGTGAAACATTTATCCCGTTCCTGCAGGAGGAACTGCAAAGGACCGGCACGGCGCTGTTGACGGGGATCCCGGTGCTGGACCGGGAACACTGGGATTACTACAACGCCGTGATTACGCTGGGCGGCGAGCCGGCGTTTTACTACAAGCAGCACCTGGTCCCCTACGGTGAATACCTGCCGATGCGCTGGCTGATTGGTGACGCGCTCGATGCGCTTGCCGTGCCCAATGCCGATTTTTCAGTGGGCAGTAATTCACAAACCCTGTTGCAGGCGGCCGGCTACCCGGTGGCGACATCGATCTGTTACGAGGTGGTGTTCGGCGAACAGATCATCAGGGACCTGCCGGCCGCGGCCATGCTGGTGAACGTCAGTAACGATGCCTGGTTCGGTGATTCGCTGGCGCCGCACCAGCACCTCGAGATGGCGCGCGTGCGGGCACTGGAGACCGGTCGACCGATGTTGCGTGCGACCAATACCGGCATCTCTGCGATCATCGATCACCGCGGCGAGATTGTGCAGCGCAGTAAACAATTCGAGATCGCGGTGGTACGCGGTTCAGTGACGCCGATGCAGGGTGCGACACCCTATGTGCGCATGGGCAATACGCCGATCGTGCTGCTCAGCGTGGCCTGTCTGTTGTTGTGCGGGATTCGTTGCCGGCAGAAGGCCGGGTCGGGGTAAAGCGGGGTGGTCCGTTACACCCGGCCGACACAAGTGTCAGCCGGGTGCGAACCGGTTTAGCTGTTACTGCCTTGGCTTGTAAGAGAACTTCTGGCCGGCCAGTACGGCTTCATACATCAGGCCACCCTTGGCCACGGTGAACATGGCCATACCCTTGTGGTAGGCACCCACGGTCGTGGCATCCTTTTTACCTGCGCTGGCGCCGGCTGCGCTGCCGGTTGAACCAGCCGAGGCGGAAGCACCGGCGGTGATCGCCACGGCGGAGGCGTCGGCACTGAACTCGAAGTTGCCGCTGGTGAATTCATCATAGGCACGCTTGTCCTCGAAGAACACGATCTGGCTGTAGGCCTGGCCGCCAAACTGGAAGCCCACGCTCAGCTGGGACATGGAGGTATCACCCTTCCATGCGCCGCCGGCATACACGCGGCCCTTGCCGTAGGCGCCACCGATGCCGATGCCGCCCTTGCCGATGGTCGGGAACACGGCGTAGCCGTAGCTGTTGTTGAAGAAACTGCCGCTTTCACCGGCTTCCTGGAAGACCTTGATGGTGCTTGAGAAATTTTCGTCTGCCGTGGCGATGCCAAGGGGCAGGGCCAGCAGCAGGCAAAACAGGTAGGTACGAAATTGCAAAAAGGCTTTCATGGGTCTATCTCCTTGTTGGTTGTCGTTCGAGTTAAAGTTATTACTGTGTTTCTCTTGGTTTATACGAGAATTTCTGGCCGGCCAGTACGGCTTCATACATCAGGCCACCCTTGGCGACGGTAAAGGTTGCCATGCCCTTGTGATAGTTGCCACGGGTTGTGGCGCTGCTCTGACCACCGCTGGCACCTGCGCTGCTGCCGGTCGAGCCGGCCGAGGCCGAGGCACCGGCAGTAATGGCCACGGCGGAGGCATCGGCACTGAATTCGAAGTTGCCGCCGGTGAACTCGTCGTAGGCACGCTGGTCCTCGAAGAAGATGATCTGGCTGTAGGCCTGGCCACCGAACTGGAAGCCCACGCTGAGCTGGGTCATGGAGGTGTCGCCGGTATAGCTGCCACGGCCGTAGACACGGCCCTTGCCGTAGGCACCGCCGATGCCGATGCCGCCCTTGCCGATGGTCGGGAACACGGCGTAGCCGTAGCTGTCACCGAAGAAGCTGCCGCTCTCACCGGCGTTCTGGAAGACCTTGATGGTGTCTGTGTAGTTGTCCGCCAGGGCAGTGCCGAAGGGCAGGGCAAGTAGCAGGGCTACCAGGAATGCCCTGGTGTGCGTGTGGATTGTCATGGACTGCTCTCCTTGTGTGAACACGTAATTATATTTAAGTCGCAATCTTACACTGCCGTGGTGCGATTGCGCGACAATCTGCGCGATAGCTGCTATTCGCTGAATTATAGAGCACGCCTCGGAAAATTCATGATAAAAAAGCCGGCTTTTGTTGGCTGTTCGCCAGGCCGGACGCGTGTGTTCGGCTTCATGGAGTGTCCTTATGGCTTGTTTTTACGATGAAAAACAGTGTGGTTACACTTGGGGCAGGGCGGGATATGCCCCGTGGCATGGAAGCGCAGGGTGGTTCCACAGGATTCGCAGACAAGCGTCCCGGGCCCGGTAATCTCGCCGGTGTTCCAGGCAGGGCCTTCCTCGATGTCGTGTTCAAACTTGAGCATCTCCAGGCGGGTGCGGTCGGCAACCAGAGACAGCACGGACAGCAGCCGGTCCTCGATCTGGTCGATGTCAAAGCGCAGCCAGTCGCCGAGTTCATGGCCGGTCTCGGCGAGGTGCTTGCCGGCATCCTGCAGGTCGCGCCTCAGGTAGTAAGCAACCTTTTCGGCCTCCTCGTGGGTCAGTTCTTCCAGTTCCACGGCGCTGTCACGCGCCTTGTGGATGAAGCCTTCCAGCGCCGGGCGGGTACTTTCCTCGGCCTCTTCGTAGGCGGTTTTTACCCGCATCATCATGTCGTCGTAGGCGCGCTGCCATTTTTCACGGGTTGAGGTGTCGTCAGTATCGCTCATTTGTTGTGTTCATCCTCCATTACGCTCACGGCTTCCCTGTGTTAAGTGTGGACTATTCCGTCCGGTGAGTGAAGGAAATCCTGATCTTCATGTTGTGGCTGGTCTCTTGGCTAAGGTATTCTTCCGCCTTCAATTTTAGTATTCAAGACGGGCCGATGGAAGAAATCTACACAGCGGGCGATATCGAG
The DNA here is from genome assembly GCA_905479705.1 of uncultured Gammaproteobacteria bacterium. Classification (GTDB taxonomy): domain Bacteria; phylum Pseudomonadota; class Gammaproteobacteria; order UBA9214; family UBA9214; genus UBA9214. Next base: position 2,510 of record CAJQNP010000228.1, on the reverse strand, counting down.
GCGCGCGCGCAGCAGTTCTGGGATGAACAACAGACCTTTCGTGTCAGCGAGGATCCCGCGCGCGAGAAATACTACTGCCTGTCGATGTTTCCCTACCCGAGTGGCCGTCTGCACATGGGGCATGTGCGCAACTACAGCATCGGTGACGTGATAACCCGTTACCAGCGCATGCAGGGCAGGAATGTGCTGCAGCCGATGGGCTGGGATGCCTTTGGACTGCCGGCGGAAAATGCCGCTATCCAGAACCAGGTGCCGCCGGCCAAATGGACGCGTGAAAATATCGATTACATGCGCAACCAGCTCAAGCAGCTGGGTTTCGGTTATGACTGGGAGCGCGAGCTGGCAACCTGCGATCCGGAATACTACCGCTGGGAACAATGGTTCTTTACGCGCCTGTTCGAGAAGGGTGTGGTCTATAAAAAGACCGCCGTGGTGAACTGGGACCCGGTGGACAACACCGTGCTGGCCAACGAGCAGGTCATCGACGGACGTGGCTGGCGCTCCGGTGCGCTGGTGGAGCGTCGCGAGATCCCGCAGTGGTTCCTGAAGATTACCGACTACGCCGACGAACTGCTCAACGATATCGACACCCTGGAGGGCTGGCCGGAGCAGGTGCGTACCATGCAGCGCAACTGGATCGGGCGCTCGGAAGGCATCGAGATGCAGTTTGGCCTCAGCGGCCGTGATGACAGCCTGTCGATCTACACGACGCGACCGGATACCCTCATGGGTGTGACCTATGTAGCGGTTGCACCGGAACACCCGCTGGCCACCGGGGCGGCTGCCGGCAACGCGGCACTGGCTGCGTTCATCGAGGAATGCCGCCAGTCGGGTGTCAGCGAGGCAACCCTGGCGACACAGGAAAAGAAGGGCCTTGATACCGGCCTGACCGCAGTTCACCCGATCAGTGGTGAGCAGGTCCCGATCTGGGCGGCCAACTTCGTACTGATGGAATACGGTTCCGGTGCGGTCATGTCGGTACCTGCGCACGATCAGCGCGACTACGAGTTTGCCAGGCAAAACGGCATTGCCATCAGGCAGGTGATCTATCCGGCCAGCGATGATCAGCAGGCCGACCTCGACAAGCAGGCCTTCATCGAAAAGGGCGTCCTGCAGAACTCCGCTGGGTTCGATGGCCTGACCTCGGCCGAGGCCTTTGAGGCCATCGGCGACTGGCTGGAGCAGGCAGGCAAGGGCGCGCGCCAGGTAAATTACCGGCTGCGTGACTGGGGTGTTTCGCGGCAGCGCTACTGGGGTTGCCCGATACCGGTCATCAACTGTGCAAGCTGTGGTGCGGTGCCGGTTCCCGAGGCCGACCTGCCGGTAACCCTGCCGACGGATGTTACGGTCGATGCGACCGGCTCGCCGTTGAAGAAGATGGCCGCGTTTATCGAGACCACCTGCCCGGTTTGTGGCGATCCCGCCGAACGCGAGACGGACACCTTCGATACCTTCTTTGAGTCTTCCTGGTACTTTGCACGCTATGCCTGTGCCGACAATTCCAGTGCCATGCTGGATGAACGCGCCAACTACTGGATGCCGGTAGACCAGTACGTCGGGGGTATAGAACACGCCGTCCTGCACCTGCTGTATGCGCGCTTTTTCAACAAGCTGATGCGCGATGAGGGGCTGCTGGTTTCGGACGAACCGTTTACCTGCCTGCTGACCCAGGGCATGGTCCTCAAGGACGGTTCGAAGATGTCCAAGTCAAAGGGCAATACCGTCGACCCGCAGGGCCTGATCGACCAGTACGGTGCCGACACCGTGCGCCTGTTCACCATGTTCGCCGCACCGCCGGAACAGTCGCTGGAGTGGTCCGACAGTGGTGTCGAGGGCGCATCACGATTCCTGAAGCGTCTCTGGAAACAGGTCTACCAGCATGTTGCAGCCGGTCCGGCAGCGGCCCTGAACGTGGCGGAACTGAATGCTGCACAGAAAGCGGTTCGCCACAGTGTGCACACCACGCTGGCCAAGGTCAGTGATGACGTCGGGCGGCGCTACACGTTCAATACCGCCATTGCCGCCAACATGGAACTGCTGAACACCCTGGCGCGCTTTGCCGACGACAGCGACCAGGGCAGGGCGGTGATGCAGGAGGCGCTGGATGCCGTGGTGCTGATGCTGTCACCGATCGTGCCGCATATCACGCATGAACTCTGGCAGCAGCTGGGTCACGGGCAGGCCGTGGTCGATTGCGCCTGGCCGCTGGTCGATGAAGCCGCGCTGGTGCAGGCCTCGATTGCGCTGGTTGTCCAGGTCAATGGCAAGGTGCGGGGCCGTATCAATGTCTCGCCGGATGCATCCCGGGAAATCATCGAGGCAGCGGTCATGGACGAGGAAAACGTGCAGAAACACATTGCCGACAAAACGGTGCGCAAGATCATCGTGGTGCCCGGCAAGCTAGTCAACGTGGTTGTCTAGCGATGCGACGGGTGAAGACATTGCGCGCTGTTGCTGTTGTCTCCCTGCTGGTCTGCCTTGCCGTGATGCTGTCTGCCTGCGGGTTCCAG
>CAJQNP010000227.1 GCA_905479705.1 uncultured Gammaproteobacteria bacterium | reverse complement strand
GATACTGGCGTGCATCACATCGACCAGCGGTGCCGGATAGAGACCGAAAAACAGCACCATCACCGCCAGGCTGGCAAGAATCACGAACTCGCGGGCATTCACATCCTCGAGATCCCTGACCTTGTCATTGGCGATATCGCCGAACACCACGCGCTTCACCATCCACAGGCTGTAGGCCGCGCCCAGAATCAGCGTGGTCGCCGCGAGGAAGGCAAACCAGAAGTTCGCCTTGAAGCTGGCAAGAATCACCATGAATTCGCCGACAAACCCGGAGGTGCCCGGCAGACCTGCGTTGGCCATGGCAAACAGCACCATGAAGGCCGCAAAGATCGGCATGGTATTCACCACACCGCCGTAATCGCTGATCTGGCGACTGTGCATGCGGTCATAGAGCACCCCGACACACAGGAACAGCGCGCCGGAGATAAAGCCGTGCGAGATCATCTGCACCATGCCGCCCTCCATACCGAGTGCCGCACCCTGGATGGAGCCGTTATTATCCAGCAGCACGAACACCAGGAAGATACCCATGGTGACGAACCCCATGTGGGCAATCGAGGAATAGGCAATCAGCTTCTTCATGTCCTGCTGCACCAGCGCGACGAAACCGATGTAGACCACCGCGATCAGCGACATGCCGATGATCAGCCAGTCGAGCGCATGACTGGCGTCCGGGGTGATCGGCAGACTGAAACGCAGGAAGCCATAACCACCGATCTTCAGCATGATGGCCGCCAGGATCACGGAACCACCGGTCGGTGCCTCGACGTGTGCATCCGGCAACCAGGTATGCACCGGCCACATCGGCACCTTCACGGCAAACGCCAGCAGGAAGGCAATAAAGATCAGCACCTGCTCGGTCATCGACAGCGACAGGAAGTGGAAATCCAGGATACTGAAGCTGCCGGACTTGAGGTACATGTAGATCAGCGCAACCAGCATGAATACCGAGCCGAAGAAGGTATACAGGAAGAACTTGATGGTCGCGTAGACGCGGTTCGGTCCGCCCCACACACCGATGATGAGAAACATCGGCACCAGCATGGCCTCCCAGAAGACATAGAACAGCACGGCATCCAGCGAGGCAAACACGCCGACCATCAGGCCCTCCATGACCAGAAAGGCGGCCATGTACTGCGCGGTCTTTTTCTGGATGACCTGCCAGCCGGCCAGCACCACGAGTATCGTGGTAAACGTCGTCAGGATGATCAGCGGCATGGAGATACCGTCAACACCGAGGTGATAGTTGGCGCTGAAGGCGTCGATCCACGGGATGTTTTCCTGGAATTGCATGACGGCCGTCGTCGAGTCAAAGTGCGTGTACAGCTGGGTGCTCAGCGCGAAGCTCACGATGGAGACCAGCAGCGCGACCTGGCGACAGGCGGTGTTGCCCATGGCGTCCATGACCAGCAGCGCCGCACCCCCGGCAATCGGCAACCAGATCAACCAGCTGAGAATGGCGTAATCAATCATTGGCTGGCTCCCGGAGACAGAAAGACAAACCAGGACAGGATGAACAGCAATCCGATAATCATGGTAAAGGCATAGGTATAGAGGTGACCGGTCTGTATCTTCCTGACCACGGAGGCGGTCCAGCCGACCACCCTGGCGCTGCCGTTGACGACCAGGCCGTCGATAATCAGCACATCACCGATCTTCCAGAGCAACTGCCCTACCCCGCGCGCGCCACCGGCAAACACGACCTCGTTGACGTCATCGGCGTAGTACTTGTTGACCAGCACGGTGTACAGGCCGCTAAAGCGCTGGCGCACGTTATCGGCCAGCTCCGGCCTCTTCATGTAGACATACCAGGCCGTGGCAACACCGGCGATGGCCAGGTAGATTGCCGGTCCCTGGAAGGCATGCAGCACAAAGCTCAGCGGCCCGTGGTAGTGATCGGCGACCGTTGCAAGGCCAGTGTGTTCGGGACTGACGTAGATCACGCCGTTGAAGAAATCACCAAACACGATGGGGTCGATCCAGAAGCCGGCGACGACGGACGGGATCGCCAGCAGGATCAGTGGCAGTGTCACGACCCACGGACTCTCGTGCAGGTGTTCACGGGTGTGGTCATCCATGCGCGGCTTGCCGTGGAACACCAGGAAGTACAGGCGGAACGAGTACAGCGCCGTGACAAAGACACTCAGCAGCACCGCCCAGTAGGCAATGCCGGCACCGGGGATATTGGCGTGATGCACGGCCTCGATGATGGTGTCCTTGGAAAAGAAACCGGAGAAGAATGGCGTACCGATCAGCGCCAGCGAGCCGATCAGCATGGTGATCCAGGTAATCGGCATGTACTTGCGCAGGCCACCCATGTTGCGGATATCCTGGTCGTGGTGCATGGCGATGATGACCGAACCGGCACCGAGGAACAGCAGCGCCTTGAAGAAGGCATGTGTCATCAGGTGGAAGATACCGGCGGCATAGGCCGAGGCACCCAGCGCCACCGTCATGTAACCCAGCTGCGACAGCGTTGAATAGGCAATGACGCGCTTGATGTCGTTCTGCACCACGCCCAGCAGGCCCATGAAAAAGGTGGTGATGGCACCGATTATGATCACGAAGGACAGCGCGGTGGTCGACAGCTCGAACATCGGTGACATACGCGCCACCATGAAGATACCGGCGGTCACCATGGTCGCGGCATGGATCAGGGCCGAGATCGGTGTCGGGCCTTCCATGGAATCCGGCAGCCACACGTGCAGCGGTACCTGGGCCGATTTGCCCATGGCGCCGATGAACAGGCAGATACAGATCACCGACATCAGCGACCAGTCAACACCCGGGAATACCTGGTAGCTGTCATTCGCATGGGCCGGGGCCGCGGCAAACACCGTGGCATAGTCCATGCTGTTGAAGGTCATGTAGATCGCGGCAATACCCAGCAGGAAACCGAAGTCACCCACGCGGTTCACCAGAAAGGCCTTGAGGTTGGCGTAGATCGCCGTCGGTTTCTTGTACCAGAAACCAATCAGCAGGTACGACACCAGGCCCACCGCTTCCCAGCCGAAGAACAGCTGCAGGAAGTTGTTGGACATCACCAGCATCAGCATGGCGAAGGTGAACAGTGCGATGTAGCTGAAGAAACGCTGGTAACCGGGGTCATCGTGCATGTAACCGATGGTGTAGATATGCACCATCAGCGACACGAAGGTCACCACGGTCATCATTAACGCGGTCAGGTTGTCGACCAGGAAGCCGACCTCGAAACGCACGCCGTCGGATACCATCCAGGTATAGACGCTGCCGTTGAACGCCGCGGCGCCATCGATGGCAAACTGCTTGAAGATCATGGCGGAGAGCGCAAAAGAGACGGCAACACCGAGTATGGTCACCGTGTGCGCACCGGCACGCCCGATCTGCTTGCCGAACAGGCCGGCGATAATGGCACCGAGCAGCGGGGCCAGCGGTATGGCAAGCAACGTGTTTTCCAGACTCATGCCATCACCCCTTCAAGGTGTCCAGGTCCTGGACGTTGATCGTCTGGCGGTTGCGGAACAGCACCACCAGGATGGCCAGGCCAATGGCCGCCTCGGCTGCCGCGACCGTGAGAATAAAGAACACGAACACCTGCCCGGCAAGATCATCGAGGAAATACGAGAACGCGATGAAGTTCATGTTGACGGACAGCAGCATCAGCTCGATCGCCATCAGCAGGATGATGACGTTCTTGCGGTTCAGGAAGATACCGGCGACGCTCAACCCGAACAGGATGGCAGCGAGTATCAAATAGTCTGACAGTGCAATCATATTTTCATCGACTCATGTGTGAGCAAGTTTGTTTCGTCAGTGCCGCGAAAGCGACAATCCAGCAACACCGCTGAACCGTGTTACTGGATTCCGGATCGCCGCTATGCAAGGTCCGGAATGACAATCTTCCAGTGCTCCTACCTTACTGTTTCTCTTCCGCCTTCATCTCGACAATGCGCACCCGGTCTTTCGCCTTGACCGCGACCTGTTGCGCCGGGTTCTGGTACTTGGTCTCCGGGCGCTTGCGCATGGTGAGCGCGATGGCGGCGATGATCGCGACCAGCAGGATCACCGCGGCAATCTCGAACGGGTAGACATAATCGGTATACAGCACGTTGCCGAGTTCCTTGACATTGCTGTAGCCCTCGGGGTGACGCTCGGGAATGGCGATCACATCGGCACCGAAATTACGTGCGCGCACCACCAGGTACATTTCCGAGACAATCACGAACGCCACGCCGAGCCCGAGCGGCAGGTAGCGGATAAAACCCTCGCGCAACGGCGAGGTGTTGATATCGAGCATCATCACCACGAACAGGAACAGCACCATGACGGCACCGACGTACACCAGCACCAGCGTGATGGCGAGGAACTCGGCCTCCAGCAACAGCCACAGGGCCGCACAGGTAAAGAAGGCCAGCACCAGGTGCAATGCGGCATGAATCGGGTTACGCACGGTGATCACGCGCCCGGCCGCATAGATCAGCACCGTGGCGAACAGGAAAAAGAGGATACGTTCAAAGTCCATAACGCTTACCTGTAGGCTGCGTCCGCGGCGCGGTCAGCGGCAATCTGTGCCTCGTGCTTGTCGCCGATCTCCAGCAACATGTCCTTGGTCATGATGTTCTCGCCACGGTTTTCAAAGGAATACTCAAACACACGGGTCTCGACAATGGAGTCCACCGGGCAGGACTCTTCACAGAAGCCGCAGTAGATGCACTTGAACAGGTCGATGTCATAGCGCGTGGTGCGCCGGGTACCGTCCTCGCGTTCCTCGGCCTCGATGGTAATGGCCAGCGCCGGACACACCGCCTCGCACAGCTTGCAGGCAATGCAGCGTTCCTCGCCATTCGGGTAGCGGCGCAGCGCGTGCAGGCCTCGAAAGCGGTTGGACTGCGGCGTCTTCTCTTCCGGGTACTGCACCGTGATCTTGCGCGAGAACAGGTGCCGGCCGGTGACGCGCATGCCCTTCAGCAGTTCCAGCAGGGTCAGGCTCTTCAGAAAATTGACAAAATCATGCATATCTCAATCCCTACACGAACCAGGGGCCGATTCCGGCCATGACGGCGGCAGCTTCGACAACCAGCCACACGATGGTAATGGGGATAAACACCTTCCAGCCCAGTCGCATGATCTGGTCATAGCGGTAGCGCGGGAAGGTGGCACGGAACCAGAGGAAGAACAGCAGCATCAGCGCCGTCTTGGCCAGCATCCAGAAGATGGCCGGCACCCAGGCAAACCAGGCCTCGAACCAGGTGCCCTCGAACGGTGACAGCCAGCCGCCGAGAAACATCAGCGCGGCCAGTGCGGCAATCAGGATCATGTTGGCGTATTCCGCGAGGAAGAACACCGCAAAGGCCATGCCGGAATATTCCACGTGGAAACCGGCAACAATCTCGGACTCGCCCTCGGCAACATCGAACGGCGCACGGTTGGTCTCGGCGACACCGGAGATGAAGTACACCAGGAACAGCGGGAACAACGGCAGCCAGAACCAGTGCAGGAAGCTGCCCTGCTGGGCCTCGACGATCTCCACCAGATTCAGGCTGCCACCGGCAATCAACACGCCGACCAGCGCAAAACCCATGGCGATTTCATAGGAGACGATCTGTGCCGCCGAGCGCATCGCGCCGAGGAAGGCATACTTCGAGTTGGACGCCCAGCCGGCGATGATGACACCGTAGACGCCTACCGAGGTGAGCGCGAGGATATACAGCAGGCTGGCATCGATGTTGGCGAGCACCAGCGTATCGGTAAACGGGAACACGGCCCAGGCGGCCAGCGCCGGCGCGATCGACAGCATCGGTGCAACGACGAACAGGAAACGGTTGGCGTTGGTCGGAAAGATGATTTCCTTGAACAGCAGCTTCATGGCATCGGCAATCGGCTGCAACCAGCCACGCGGTCCGACGCGGTTGGGACCGATACGCACCTGCATGTAGCCGATTATCTTGCGCTCTGCATAGGTGAGATAGGCCACCGCCAGCAGCAGCGGCACGAGGATGGCGATGATCTTGAGCAAGGTGTACAGCAACACGTTGCCGGTAATGAAATCCCGGTACTGGTAGCCAAGCCACAACACCAGCAGGCCCAGCACGCCGGCTGTCAGCGCGGTGGCAAGCAGGTGTCCCTTGTACTTTTCTATGAGCGCATGTGCCATGACTGGTTTCCGTTATGTCCGCTCGATGCTGATTGAACCAAAGGCCGCACCCAGCGAGGCAGAGGCCGGGGTCCCCGACTGCAGCCACACACAGTTATCCGCTACGCGTTCACTGATCTCGACCGTTACGCTGGCACTGGCCTCGCCCTGCTTCAGGGTAATGCCGGCGCCTTCCTCGACAGCGGCGGCCCGTGCCGTCGCGGCATTCATGCGCGCATGCGAGGCAGCCGTCGCATCCGGCGTTGCCTGCAGTGAACCGGCACGGCGCAGCAGCGCATCGCTGCCATGAATCGCCGTGTCACCGATGCGTTGCAGGGCGTCGCCCGACAGCGCCGCGGCGACCGGTCCGGCCGACTGGGTGTTGTCGAGCTTGAGCGTGCCGCACTGTTCGCGCAGTGCCTCGCGAATTTCCTCGCTGCTGCCCTGTTCAAAACCGTCCAGCCCGAACTGGTTCCCCAGTACGCGCAGCACCTTCCAGCCCGGACGACTGTCGCCCGGCGGCGAGGCGACACCGGAAAAGCCCTGCCAGCGGCCCTCGGTGTTCACAAAGGTACCGGCGGTCTCGGTAAACGGCCCCATCGGCAGCAGCACGTCGGCATAGGCCTTCAGCGCCTCGCTGGCAAAGGGTGTGATACTGACAACGATCTCGGCGGCCTGCATGGCGGCCAGTGCAGCAGCGGCATCGGCGCAGTCATGTTCCGGTTCCACGCCCAGCAGCAGGTAACCCTTGCGCGGTGTCGCCAGCATGGCGTGGGCATCCAGCCCGGCACTGGCAAGCGCCTGCCCGGCAGGGCCACGGTGCGGCAACACGCCGGCAAGCCAGCCGCCGACGCTGTTGCCGGCATCGGTCAGTACCCCCAGGGTCGCACCGCTTGCACCGGCAATGATACCGGCGAGTGCCTTGAGGGTGGAGTACTGCGGGTGTGCCATGGCGGCATTGCCCAGCAGCACGCTGACGTTGTCGCCGTCCTTCAGTGCCTGCGCAATGCTGCGCTGGGTTTCATCCGGACTGGCACTGCTGATGGCCGTCTTCACGGCATCGCTGGCGTTGCTGCCCGCGTCCGGGAAAGACGAGGCCACGGCGGCCAGTGCCGCCACCATATCCGCTGGCGCAACGATACTGGCTGCGTGTACATCAAACAGAAATTCATAATCGACCGGGTTGACGAACGAGACCCGGGCGCCGGCCACAGCGGCCTTGCGCAGGCGGTGGCCGATAATCGGCTGGTCCTTGCGCGGGTTGCCACCGATCACCAGGGCGGCATCAACGTGCTCCAGTGACGCCACGCTCTGTCCCAGCGTCGGACACAGCGGGGCATTGTCCTGGTCGGAGAAATCCACCTGGCGCAGGCGGTGATCGATGTTATTGATACCAATGCCGCGGGCAACGGCCTGTACCAGTGACATCTCTTCCAGCGTCGACGTCGGCGACACCAGCACACCCATCTGCCCGGCACCATGGCCGTCGATGACGGCGCGAATCGCATCCACGGCGGCCTGCAGACCGGTCTCCCAGTCGACGTCCTGCCACTCGCCGTCGACCTTCACCATCGGTGATGTCAGCCGCTCCTCGCTGGACAAGCCTTCGTAACTGAAACGGTCACGGTCAGACAGCCAGACTTCATTGATATCTTCATTCTCGCGCGGCACCACGCGCATCAC
>CAJQNP010000226.1 GCA_905479705.1 uncultured Gammaproteobacteria bacterium | reverse complement strand
CACGGTGTTCGCCGTTGGCAAAAACATAACCGGTACGCGGATACTTTTGTGGCCGCAGCCCGTGGATATCCGAGGCATTCGGAATCTCTGTGATCTTGTCGCACTTCATAACATCACAGCGCACACGCGCAACCCGCGTATTTGCCTTGTCATTCATAAACAGATAGCGGCCGTCATAAGTGCCATCGGTAAACGACATATGCGGATGGTGCAGGTCGCCGTTTTCCCAGATACCCCCCCGGGTTTCCAGGTATTTTTTGGTCTCCGGCAGCAGCCCGTCACTGAGGATTTTACGGCTTTCGTTGGTCAGTCCCCAGCCGGTTGCACTGCAGCGGTTGAACACCGGAACACGCATCAGTTCACGCATGGAGGGAATACCTATAATGCGCATCTCGCCGCACTGGCCACTACTCCAGAAGCCATAGTAGTCGTCCAGATCACCCGGTCCAACGTCGGCCTTGCCGGCAGCGGCCTGTGCCGCTTCGGAATACAACATGGAACCACCTGCCAGTCCGGCCACGCTACCTGCCCCGGCCAGCGCTACCAGTTTAGTAGAATTACTCAGCAGTTCCCTGTGGGTAACACCTGCCTTCTTATCATCGGTTTTTGACATCACAGTTCTCCTCTTGATATTTCTGTTTTTGATTTACGCATCCACACCGGATACAAACTCATCAGCATAAGCCACGTCAAGCGGGGCTTCCTGAATCCTGGTCAGGAGCTGTAACAACCCCTGTCTTTTCTCTTGCCTGTTTCTTGATTTCGGCCACTTTCAAGGCGACTTCAGACTTGCCGCCCGTTGACATGCTCGCCGCCCGTTCATGCTTCAGGCGTTTCTGAATCAGTACCGGGCAGGCATGCTCGTCTGAATACACCACCTGGCAATGCAGGCAATACAGACATTCATTGACATTAATTTTACCTTCAGGGTGAATCGCCTGAACCATGCACTCGTTTCTGCAGATCTGGCAGGGCGAGCCGCATTGCTTGTAACGTTTGAGCCACTCAAACATACGCAACCGGCCGGGGATAGCCAGTGCCGCACCCAGCGGGCACAGGTAACGACAATAGAAACGCTCGATAAACAGACCCGGCACCAGCACCGCGACGGCAAACAGCACAAACGGCCAGTCACGCATGAATTTCAGAATGATTGCCGTCTTGAACGGTTCGATTTCGGCAAGGCGCTCTGCCCAGTCCAGTGAGTGCATGGAAAAGCCAAACAGCACCAGGAAGATCAGGTATTTCAGCGGCCACAAGCGCTCATGCAAGCCCCACGGCATGGGAAGCTGGGGAATTCTCACCTGCTTCGCGGCACGATTGAGCAACTCCTGTAGCGCGCCGAAGGGACACAGCCAGCCACAATACGGCCCGCGCGCCCAGAACAACAGTGCCATGGCCACCGAACCCCAGAGAATGAAAATCAGCGGTTCCATGAGGAAATAGCTCCAGTCGAAACCGCTGACCAGCGCACTGAAGACCGCAAGGATATTGACCACTGACAGCTGCGCATTCATGTACCAGCCAAGTCCGAACAGCGTAAACAGAAGGAAACCGATACGCACCCGGTCGGTCAGCAGCGGGCGTTTCACCAGCCAGTCCTGGAAGAAAAAGATCACGGTAAGCACACCAAGTGCCACCAGCAGAACCGCAATCTCGGGGAGCTTGGCCACCCACATTTTCTTCCACAAGGGGGCATCCGCTGCATCGGCACCCAGCCATGACAGCAACCCCTCGCTGGCGGGCTTTTCGGGTTCGATATAAGTCAGGTATTTCTCCGGCGGGCTGTAAGCCAGATCAAAGGTCAGAAATGCCTTTTCCGTCGCGCCGGTGGCGCGCCCTACCAGCAGTTCCAGTTTCCATGGCAACGCCGGATCAAACGCCTGGTCAGCCGGCACCAGGAACAGGTCCACATCGTTGAAGTCCGGTGCACCTTCAGCCGCGATCTTCCGCAGGCGTTTGTGCTGGTAGTCATGAAAACGGATCGAAACGTCACCCTGCATAATCTGGAACCGGTCAAAAATACCGCCACGTACATAACCCGAGCCCTTGAAGGAATAACGGCCATTGCCGGCAAGTAGAATAGCCTGCTGACCAGGTTCGAGGCGTTGCAGCAGATTCCTGTACTCTGCCTCTCCCAGCAGACTGCGGCCGATGGCGGCAATGGAGACGACCCCGGCATACAGTTTTATAAACGACTCACCCGGAGCACCCTCCTCGGGCTGTTTCATAGCCAGCGGATCCCCCGAGGCTGCAAACGCTGCATTGACGTGTTCGAGGGTCAGCGCCAACTGGTGTACCGAGCCATCTGAAAGCAACGCCTGCCAGTCCTCGACCTCACCTTCAGCCGCTTCAGCATTTATCACGGCCCGGGGACCTGTATCTTCCGGTTTCGGCTGCAGGCCACCGAGACGGTGGGTACGTGCAACCTTAATGGCGCTACGCAGAATGTTGTCATCCATCACCATGACCGTGACCGTGGCGCCGGTGACCACATCGACCTTATGGTCGCCGTTCACACCGCGCACCAGCGCACCGATATCCAGGCCGCTATAGCCTTCCAGTACGGCAACAATGCGTTTTTCCGGGATACCAATGAGGACAATCGGTTCATGGTGCTCGACCAGCAGCACCTTGCGAATCACACCTGCGAGATCAATAGCGACCAGCTGATGAATGGGTTTGCCGGAATATCCGGTGGTATTGACGTAGTCACTGGTAAGGAACACGAAGCCGACCTGCTCGCCCGCACTGAAAACCGCTGCCACCGGCGGATCACCTTCCGGATCGGCTATACGATCAGCCCCGGGGAAAAGCGCTGACGCTTCGATGTCCGTCAGAAAACGTGGCAAGTCAGCGGCCACTGCCTGACTGCTAGCCAGCAACGGCAACAGCATGATCGCAAACAACAAAAAAGCTGCTGCCACACTACCCCGTTGCGCAGCCGCTACAAAACGGGGGATACGCTGCACCCTGACACTACCATGATCCGAGCTATTCACTTGATATTCTTGATAGTATCATCCGGGAAAGGAAGGCCAGTATAACGAAACCCCGCAGAGATATGACTTGATCTGCGTCAAAATGTCGCAGAAACCAATCGTGGGCTGCCCGGGTTTATGCGAAACTCTTGCCATGCTGAACATAGAAGTACGCACAACCAGCGACCTGATGTCCATCGCCCTGTATGCAGAGCGCGAGGCCGTTCGGCGTTACGCCCGCCTGGCCGAGGCCATGCACCGGCACGGCAACCAGGAAGCCGCAGCCATGTTCGAACGCATGGTCGAAGAAGAGCAGGCACATGAGCACATGATTGAGAAATGGGCAAAGCTCGAAGGCGTCGAACTGCGTACCGATATCGGACCGGTTGTCTGGGAGGACCCACAGGTGCCGACCGACTATGACGATGAGGCCATCGATCCGGAATACAGCACACCCTACCGGGCACTGGCCTTTGCGGTACACAACGAGGAACGCGCATTTCACTTTTATGTCTACGTAGCCGCCACGGCGGATGATGCAAGCGTGCGCGAGCATGCAGAGACCCTGGCCCGGGAAGAACTTGGTCATGCCGCTTTGCCGCGCGCCATGCGCCGCCGTGCCTGGCGGGCAGAACAGCAGACCGGTCGCGATGAACCGGATATCGAACCCCATCTCATCCACACACTGGCCGACCTGCTTTCGGTGGCAGTCAGCGCGGATCACTGCCTCGCAGACAATGTGGACACCCTCACGCACATCAGTCCCGAACTGGGAATGTTCAGCGCAGCCACGCACAGCATACTGATGGATACCGAGGCCCGGCTGAAAACTGTTGGCAAACCCGGCGAGGATGTTGCCAGGGCGATTGAATCAATAGAGAACTACAGAAGAAAAACTGCAGCAATGAAAGACGACCCGGATGCCCTGCAGCAGCGCTTGCGCTCGGACAGTGATCGCTGCTTTGCGTTCTACGACACAGTGGTAACACACGCCAGCGATGAAACTGTCATGCTGACAGCACAACAACTGTCTGAATCGATGCTGGAGCGTATCGGTTTGCTGCGAGATAGCATCAAGACCAAAAACTGAGGACTTGTTTTCTCGACGGGATCAGTTAACAACAACGGCAGTGGTTTGCGCCATAATGTTTTTAATCTGAGTGACAACATAGAAATAGCCATAGTTACACTCGCAAGCAAAACCGGTCATTTACCTGATCTAATCGGGCCAGTCGTTTTCGGCTACTTGCATCCACGCAGAAAATAATTAACAAGACCCGCACCCCTGGTCCAGGCGAGGGCTGTTGCCAGCCTATCCATAGTATTTCTTGCGGAGGGACTCGATTAGCTCGGTGGCATCATCCTCAAGGATACCCATAGTGCCGAGCACAGCCGCGCCGATCTGCAAGCTCGCTTCCAGCGTTTCCGAGATGGCTATCGTTGCCCCGGCCTTCAATAGCTGCTCGCAGTGTTGCCAGTCACGTCCGCGTGCATGAATGGAAATTTCCGGGTAGTGTTGTCGCAGCATATTGACCAGCCGCACGGCAGGCAAGGTCTGGTCAAGCGTGCATACCAGAACACCGGCCTGTCCAGCACCCGCTGCCTTCAGCACATCAACCTGACTGGCATCACCGTAGAAGACCTGGAAGCCTTCCCGCCTGCCGTCAAGCACGCGGTCTGCATTACTATCAATGGCCAGATAGGGAACGTTGCCGGCCTGCAGAATCTTTGACACCCGCCGCCCGACACGGCCGAAGCCGGCAATAATAACATGTGGCCGCCCGGCAATAATGTGGTTGGTACTGACATCGTGCTGGTCTTCGATGTTGGCCAGGTGCCTGTTGATATATTCACCCAGCTTGGCCATGAACGGCGTGGTGACCATGGTCAGCGCCACCAGCAGTGTCAACATATGGAAAAGTTCCTCCGGCAGAATACCGCTTAAGGCAGCCAGACCGAACAACACAAAGCCAAACTCCCCGCTCTGCGAAAGCAGCAGCGATACCCGCGTGGCATTCGCAGTAGCGACACCCATGATCCTGCAAAGGACCCAGAGAATGACCGACTTGATCAGCAGCAGGCCCAGCACCAGTCCGGCAATCAACATGCCTTGCCTGCCCAGCAAGCCAAAATCGACGGACATGCCGACGCCCATGAAAAACAGGCCGAGCAGGATACCGCGAAACGGCTGAATATCAGCAATCAACTGGTGCCGATAGTGGGAATTCGCCATCATCAACCCGGCAAGAAATGCCCCCAGCGCCAGCGACAGGCCCACCTCCTCCATCAGCCAGGCGGTACCCAGTACCGCGAACAGGGCTGCGGCGGTGAATACCTCGGCCGTGCGGCTGGTCGCCACCAGCCGCAGGACCGGCGACAGGAAAAACCGACCGGTGAGGATAACGAAGGCGATGACGAGCGTGGCTTCCAGTATCGCGAACTCGATACCCTCCAGCAGTGCGGTATCAGCAGCCAGCAGAGACACCAACGCCAACAGCGGCACCACCGCCAGGTCCTGCAGCAGCAGCACGGAAAATGCCGTTTGACCACGCTCTGTACCGAGTTCACCGCGCTCGGTCAGAATCTGCAGGCCAAACGCCGTCGATGATAGCGCCAGCCCGAAACCGATAATTAAAGCTGTCCTGGGAGGCTGGTCAAACAGCAGGGCCAGGCCGGCAATGGCGAGCCCTGTCAGCATCACCTGCGCGGTGCCCAGGCCGAACACCATGCGCCGCATGGCCCACAGACGGGCAGGCCTCAGTTCCATGCCGATGATAAACAACAGGAAGATCACGCCGAATTCGGCGATATAGCGGATTTCTTCGATCTGGTCGATGAAACCGAACCCCCAGGGGCCGACGAGGGCGCCGGCAGCCAGGTACCCCAAAACCGAGCCGAGACCCAGCCGCTGGAACAGCGGAACGGCGATGACCGCCGCTGCCAGCAGGATCAGTATGTCTGCGAGGTAATGGGTTTCCGTCATATCTTACAAGTATCGGCGCAACGCGACCTGTGTCAATCGCACACTGTATCTGAATCATGGCCCTGCGTGGCAGGTTTAAGTGATCGACACAGCATTTCATAGTAACAAGGCAAAGACTGGAGGGCATGCAGATAGACCAAAGAAAATATACCGGTTTTAATGCATTAGAAAAGATGCAGCGATGAGATCACTGGCAATGGAGTCTCAATGAGTACATCAATCACTTGCCGTGACAGTAATTCCCAAATGTTACTGCCGGGTAATGGGCGATGCGGGGCTTTTGCATTAATCACGATACGGCTATGCTACTGGCACGGCATAAAAGGGCTCACCCTGGAGATGGCATTGATGACAAATATTAAGCGCGTCTGTGTAAAAGATGTAATGAAGACAGAATACGGCAGCATTGATGGAGGAGCGACCATCAAGGAAGCTCTTCACGAAATGAACAGACTGAAAACCACCGTTCTCGTCGTCAACAAAAGGAACGAGGATGACGAGTACGGTCTCATACTGGTATCGGATATTGCGGAGCAGGTGCTGGCCCTGGATAAGGCGCCCGACCGGGTGAATGTCTATGAAATCATGACCAAGCCAGCGATCAGCGTCGACCCCGATATGGACATCCG
>CAJQNP010000225.1 GCA_905479705.1 uncultured Gammaproteobacteria bacterium | reverse complement strand
AATCTGCATTATCATACACGCCGGTATCGACAGACTAAACGCTTGCTTGCCAATGTCCGACAGCCCTCCACCCGAACACACCCCGTCCACGGCAGCCGTCGTGCAGATACGTGACCTGCATTTTTCGCACGGTGAGCGGGTGATCTTTGACGGCATCGATCTGGATATCGCCCCGGGCGGCGTCACGGCGATCATGGGACCGAGCGGTACCGGCAAGACCACCTTGCTGAAGCTCATCGGCGGGCAGTTGCGACCGGCGGCCGGGAGCATACGGGTGTACGACGAGAACGTGCCGCTGCTGAATCGCCAGGCGCTGTACCGCCTGCGCAAGCGCATGGGCATGTTGTTCCAGAGCGGTGCGCTGTTGACGGATATCAGCGTGTTCGAGAACGTGGCCTATCCCATTCGAGAACACACACGCCTGCCCGGGGAGCTGATTCGTGACCTGGTGTTGATGAAGCTGCAGGCCGTTGGCCTGCGCGGTGCGGCGCAGCTGATGCCGGCCGAGTTGTCCGGTGGCATGGCCCGGCGTGTTGCACTGGCGCGTGCCATCGCTCTGGACCCGTCGATGGTGCTCTATGATGAACCGTTTACCGGGCAGGACCCGATCTCGATGGGTATCCTGGTGAAGTTGATTCGGGAACTGAATGACGCGCTTGGCCTGACCAGTATCGTGGTGTCGCACGATGTGCGCGAGACGGCCGCGATCGCCGACTACGTCTACCTGCTGTCTAACGGCAGGGTCGTCGATCATGGTCCACCGGATGCCCTGTGGGAGTCCAGTTCCGAGTGGTCACAACAGTTTCTCGAGGGCCGCCCGGACGGTCCGGTCGCGTTTCACTACCCGGCCGTGAGCTTCCGCGACGACCTGCTGCGCGGCGATCGGGCCAGCTGATGCTGGACGCACTGCAGGGGCTGGGCCGGGCCACGCTGACCTTTTTCGAACGCCTCGGGCGCGGTCACCTGCTGCTCGCGCAGATCCTGATGAAGCTGCCCGGGCTGTTGTTGCGGCCGGGACTGGTGATTGCCCAGTTGTATTCAGTGGGTGTGCTGACGCTGGTAATTACCCTGGTGTCCGGCATGTTTGTCGGCATGGTGCTGGGTTTGCAGGGTTATAATACGCTGGTTGATTTTGGTGCCGAGGAGTCGCTGGGCGTGGTCGTGGCGCTGTCGCTGGTGCGTGAACTGGGCCCGGTGGTCGCGGCCCTGCTGTTTGCCGGGCGGGCCGGCTCCGCGCTGACGGCCGAGATCGGCCTGATGAAGGCGACCGAGCAGCTCTCCGGCATGGAGATGATGGCGGTCGACCCGGTAGAACGGGTGCTTGCGCCGCGCTTCCTGGCGGCATTTCTGTCGATGCCGTTGCTGGCCGCGCTGTTCAGCGCGGTGGGTATCTACGGCGGCTACCTGGTCGGCGTTGGCCTGCTGGGTGTGGACGACGGCGCCTTCTGGGGGCAGATGCAGAGTGCGGTGGACCTGAATGACGATATATATAATGGAGTCATCAAGAGTATCGTGTTCGGCTTTGTCGCCGGCTGGATTGCCCTGTTCGAGGGCTATGATGCAATCCCGACGGCAGAGGGGGTGAGCCGTGCGACCACGCGCACCGTGGTGCACACGGCGCTGGCCGTGCTGGGGCTTGATTTCGTACTAACCGCGTTGATGTTTGGAGACTAGTCATGGTCAGCAGAACAGTCGAGATATGGGTCGGGGTGTTTGTCGCCCTGGGAATTGCGGCTTTGTTCATGCTCGCGATGCAGGCGAGTAACCTCTCAACGCTCAGCCGTGCTGATGGTTATATCATTACCGCCGGTTTTGAAAACGTCGGCGGACTCAAGGAGCGCTCCCCGGTGACGGTCTCGGGCGTGCGTGTCGGCCGGGTGGAAAAGATTGACTATGATTACGACACCTTCGAGGCGGTGGTCAGCTTGCGTATCGATTCGGACCACCAGGGCTTCCCGGAAGACACCGCGGCGAGCATCTATACCTCGGGGCTGCTGGGTGAGCAGTACGTGGCGCTGGAGCCGGGCGGCTCGCTGACCAACCTGGTGGAGGGTGACCGCGTGCAACTCACCCAGTCCGCGCTGGTAATGGAGCAGGTCATTGGCCAGTTTCTCTATAGCGCGGCCGCGGAAAACACCGCTACAGAAAGCTTTACTGCAGCAGGTCCCGGGGAAGAATGATGCGCATCAACCGGCAAAACGTCTGGCTAAATTGCCTCGCGATCTTCCTGGTGCTGCTGCCCCTGTCCGTGTTTGCTACCGGGGATTCACCGCAACAACTGGTACGTGACACCTCGAGCCGAATGCTGGCGGCCATGCGCGCCGGGCAGGACGGTATTTCGCAGGACCCGGCCCGACTGTACCTGCTGGTCGAGGAGATCGTGCTGCCGAACTTTGATTTCCGGCGCATGAGCCAGTGGGTGCTTGGCAGGAACTGGCGCACGGCAACGCCGCAGCAGCGCGAGCTGTTCGTGGTCGAGTTCAGGCAGTTGCTGGTGCGCACCTACGGCAGTGCCTTGCTCGAGTATGCCGATGAAGAGCTTGTCTACCTGCCGTTTACCGGGTCGACAGACGCGAAGAACGTGACGGTGCGCACCGAGATCGACCAGCCCGGCGTCGGCGTGATCCCGATCAACTATTCCATGTACCGCTCGAATGCCGGCTGGAAGGTTTATGATATTTCCATCAGTGGCGTCAGCCTGGTGACCAACTACCGGTCCACCTATGGCAGCATTATTCGCAATGACGGCATCGATCACCTGATTGGCCGGCTGGCCGAGCGCAACCGGCAGCAGGCCGATGGCTAGGGCCGTTCTGGTCGACAACGGCTCGGGTAACTGGCTGTTACAGGGTGAACTCGGTTTCGATTCGGTATCATCCGTACTGCAGCATGCCGGGGCGAACATGCTGGGCGACCGGCGCACCGAGGTTGACCTCAAGGGGGTCACCCGGGCCGACAGTGCCGGGCTGGCATTACTGGTCGAGTGGCTGCGCGAGTCGGAGAAGGCCGGCAACGAAATTGCCTTCATCAATGTCCCGCAACAACTGCTGTCGATCGCACGGGTGTGCGGACTGGATGAGATACTTGCGCTAAATTAATACCAAATTTGAACTACAACAGGAAAATAACACTATGACAGGCAGCGAACTCGAGGCACTGATCAAGGCAGGCATCCCGGATGCGGAGGTCACGGTAAAAGGCGAGGGCGACCATTTCGAGGCCACCGTCGTCAGCCCGCAATTTGCAGGCCGCAGCATGGTGCAACAGCACCAGCTGGTTTACGCTACACTGGGCGAACGCATGGGCGGCGAGATTCATGCGCTGGCACTGCGCACCTATACCCCCGAGACCTGGGCACAACAACACCGTATTCAGTAAGGCACTTCATTGGACAAGTTAATCATCAGCGGCGGAGAAGCGCTGCACGGCGAAATTCGCATTTCCGGCGCCAAGAATGCCGTGTTGCCCATCATGGCGGCGACACTGCTGGCAGACAGCCCCGTCACCATCCGCAACGTCCCGCACCTGCATGACGTCACCACGACCATGGAACTGCTGGGACAAATGGGCGTGCACCTGACCCTGAACGAGAATATGGATATCGAGGTGGATACCTCGACCATCAATTCACTGTATGCACCCTATGACCTGGTGCGCACCATGCGCTCGTCGATCCTGGTGCTGGGCCCGATGCTGTCGCGTTTCGGGCGCGCCGACGTGTCACTGCCCGGCGGTTGTGCCATCGGTTCCCGCCCCGTCAACCTGCACATCAAGGGTCTGCAGGCCATGGGTGCCGATGTGGAAGTCATCAACGGCTACATCAAGGCGCGCGTGGACCGGCTCAAGGGCACCAAGCTGGTGATGGACCTGGTCACGGTGACCGGTACCGAGAACCTGATGATGGCGGCTACCCTGGCAGACGGCGTCACCATTATCGAGAACGCGGCGCGTGAGCCGGAGGTGACCGACCTCGCGAATTGCCTGAACTGCATGGGCGCGAAGATCAGCGGCGCCGGAACCGACACCCTGGTCATCGAGGGCGTCGAGCGACTCTCGGGTACCGAGTACAAGGTATTGCCCGACCGGATCGAGACCGGCAGCTACCTGGTGGCCGCGGCCATCACCGGCGGTCACGTCAAGCTGAAGGATACCCGCCCGGACATCATGGACGCGGTCCTGCAGGCACTGCAGGAGGCGGGCGCGGACATTACCATTGGCGAGGACTGGATCGAGCTGGACATGCACGGCAAGCGCGCCACGGCCGTGAATGTACAAACGGCGCCGTACCCGGCGTTTCCCACCGATATGCAGGCGCAGTTCACGGCGCTCAACGTGGTCGCTGAAGGGGCCGGTACCATTACCGAGACGGTGTTTGAAAACCGCTTCATGCACGTGCAGGAAATGCAGCGCATGGGTGCGCAGATCACGCTGAAGGGCAATACCGCGATCAGCACCGGTGTTAAACGGCTTACCGGAGCGCCGGTGATGGCCACCGACCTGCGTGCCTCCGCCAGCCTGGTGCTCGCGGGCCTGGTTGCCGACGGCGAGACGAGCATCGGCCGTATCTATCATATCGATCGCGGTTATGAACGCATCGAGGAGAAGCTCGCGCAGCTGGGTGCCAATATCCGCCGCGTGCCTGCCTGAACGCGCAAACATCCACGCCATCCTGCCTGCAGGTGCTTGTAAATTGGCGGTTTCTCCCTGACACTAGCCCCCATGAGTAATGCACTGACGATTGCCCTGTCCAAGGGCCGCATCTTCAAGGAGACGTTGCCGTTGCTGGCGGCGGCGGATATTGTGCCGGTCGATGACCCGGAAACCAGCCGCAAGCTGATCCTCGATACCAACCACGACGACGTCAAGCTGGTAATCATCCGTGCCTCGGATGTGCCGACCTATGTCGGTTACGGTGCCGCCGATGTTGGCGTGGCCGGCAAGGATGTGCTGCTGGAACACGGCGGGGAAGGCTTGTACGAGCCGGTCGACCTGAAGATTGCCTGCTGTCGGCTGATGGTGGCCGGTCCGGAAGGCACGCCGAACGCACACGGGCGCATGAAGATCGCGACCAAGTACGTGAAAAGCACACGGCGTTACTATGCCGATCGCCAGGAGCAGGTCGAGATCATCAAGCTGTACGGTTCCATGGAACTGGCACCGCTGGTGGGGCTGGCCGACCGGATCGTGGATGTCGTGGATACCGGCAACACCCTGAAGGCCAATGGCCTGGTCCCGCTGGAGCACATCGCCGACATCAGCTCGCGCCTCGTGGTCAACAAGGCGTCCATGAAGATGAAGCATGCCCGCATCACGGCGCTGGTGAATCGTTTGCAGGCAGCCGTTTCAGCCTAGCAAAATATTTTAATTACCTGCATGAGCGGCTTGCAGCAGCGAACAGGTGTTACATTTAAAGCCTTTGCGGCTGCAAGCTGCTCCTACGTTTTTTATATGGTGTTGTATGCCTGAAATAACCCGACTCAATACACAGGACGCCGACTTCCAGACCGGACTGGATCGCCTGCTTGACTGGGAACAGGCCGCTGACCCGCGGGTCGAGGCGGTGGTGCGCGAGGTCATTGCGGCGATTCGTGAGCGCGGTGATGAGGCCCTGCTGGACTACACCACACGGTTTGACCGCTGGACACCTGAATCCCCGGCGGCACTCGAGTATTCGCTCGATAGCTGCCGGCAGGCACTGGACAGGATCGACCCGCAGCAGGCCGAGGCCCTGCAGCAGTCCGCGGCCCGCGTGCGTGCCTATGCCGAGCACCAGAAGCTGGAGTCCTGGTCCTACACCGAGGTGGACGGCACACTGCTGGGTCAGCAGGTCATGCCCATGGACCGGGTCGGCCTGTATGTACCCGGTGGCAAGGCCGCGTATCCGTCCTCGGTCCTGATGAACGCCATACCCGCCAAGGTGGCCGGTGTGACGGAACTGATCATGGTCGTGCCGTGCCCGGATGGCGTGGTGAATGACATGGTGCTGGCGGCCGCAAGTATTGCCGGCGTTGACCGCGTGTTCGCCATCGGTGGTGCGCAGGCCGTCGCCGCGCTGGCCTATGGCACGCAGACCATACCGCCGGTGGACAAGATCGTCGGCCCGGGTAATGCCTACGTGGCGACGGCCAAGCGCATGGTGTTCG
>CAJQNP010000224.1 GCA_905479705.1 uncultured Gammaproteobacteria bacterium | reverse complement strand
ACTTCCTGCACACCCTGGATCGGACACAGCTGGCAAGAAGCCTGTTCCCGCTGGGCGAGCTGCACAAGCAGGAGGTCCGGGATATGGCCAGGACGGCTGGTTTCAGGGTGCATGACAAAAAGGACAGCACCGGGATCTGTTTTATTGGTGAGCGGCGTTTCAGTACGTTTCTTGCCGAGTACATCAAGAAAAACCCGGGCGAGATCCGTACCCGCGAGGATGAGGTAATCGGACAGCATGCTGGACTGATGTTCTATACCATCGGGCAGCGACAGGGCCTGGGGATCGGCGGGCGCAGGAATGCATCCACTGAGCCCTGGTATGTTACCGGCAAGGAACTGGACCGGAATATTCTGCGCGTGGCACAGGGAGTCAATCACCCGGCATTGTTCAGTTCAGGCCTGCAGGCCGGTAGCCTGCACTGGATTTCCGGGGCCTCGCCGGCTGGCGAGTTTTCCTGCAGCGCCCGTATTCGACATCAGCAGCCGTTACAGGACTGCAGCGTGACCGTAACCGGGCAGCACAGCTGTCGCGTGCTATTCAGGGAACCGCAGCGTGCGGTGACGCCGGGACAATCGGTCGTATTCTACAAAGGGGATGAATGCCTGGGTGGCGCAGTCATCGACCACCCGGTCACTGAAGCATGAAACATACATTACAGGATCAATGCATCGCGCTGGCCGGCGTTTACCAGGCCGTCAGGCTCGTGCAGTTGACAGCGCAAGGTGAACGGCGCGACGCCGCTGCGACCAGGGCGAGCATTCGAAGCATATTCAATACCGACCCGGAATCGGTGATTGCTGTCTATGGAGACGCTCGTGCCCTCGTCGTTGGTCTCAGCACCCTCGTCAGCCAGCTCGCCAATGAGGACAAGCAGCGGGACATGGTGCTGACGGGCTACGCCATCACCCTCATGCACCTTGAACGCAAGCTGTCCAGCCAGCCTGATTTGCTGGCAAGGCTGGCTGACGACATTGAGAAAATTAAAGGGGAAATAAATTCATCTGATGAGGACTCCCCGAATACCCGTGTTGCACTGGCCAACGTCTACACCAATACGATCAGCACCCTGCAGCCGCGCATCATGGTCAAGGGCGAAGAAAGCGTGCTGCGCAACAGTGACAGCAAGAGCATGATACGGGCGCTGTTGCTGGCCGGTATGCGTGCTACCGTGTTGTGGAAACAGTGTGGCGGCAGTCGTACGCGATTGATATTCCAGCGTCGCAAAATCCTCGGGATTTGCAGAATGTTACTGCAGGAGGCGGGTGATTCCGTCTGAACCAGCCGGATAATCCACCCCTGTTTTCCGTGTATAATCACCGGCCTTACGAAATCAGACGGCCGTGATGTGACGGACAGGGAGACACCATGAACAACAGCTACGACACCCGCGAAACACTCGCTGTTGGTGATGCCAAATACGAAATATTCAGTTTACGTAAACTGGGTGAAAAACATGACATCAGTCGCCTGCCCTGCACCCTGAAGATTCTGCTGGAAAACCTGTTGCGTCATGAGGACGAACACACGGTCACGAAAAGCGATATTGACGCGCTGATCAACTGGGACTCGCAGGCAGAGCCGGCCACGGAAATCGCCTACCGGCCTGCACGCGTGCTGATGCAGGACTTTACCGGGGTACCCGCCGTCGTTGACCTGGCTGCCATGCGTGATGCCATGACTGAACTCGGTGGTGACCCTGACCGTATTAATCCCCTGCAGCCTGCCGAGCTGGTTATTGACCATTCTGTGCAGGTAGACAGCTTTGGTTCCGCCGCTGCCATGGACCTCAACAGTGAACTGGAATACCAGCGCAACCAGGAACGCTACAGTTTCCTCAAGTGGGGCCAGAAGGCGTTTTCCAATTTCAAGGTGGTCCCCCCGGATACCGGTATCGTTCACCAGGTAAACCTCGAGTACCTTGCCCGGGTTGTTTTTGAAACAGATCACGAGGGTGTGCAGCAGGCCTACCCCGACACACTGGTTGGTACTGATTCACATACCACCATGATTAACGGCCTGGGTGTACTGGGCTGGGGTGTTGGCGGTATCGAGGCAGAGGCGGCAATGCTCGGACAGCCGATATCGATGCTGATACCGCAGGTCGTCGGTTTCCGCCTGCATGGCCGTTTGCCCGAGGGGGCAACGGCGACCGACCTGGTATTAATGGTTGTTGAAGTGCTGCGCCAGGAAGGTGTGGTTGGCAAGTTCGTCGAGTTTTACGGCGAGGGGCTGGACCACCTGTCGCTGGCCGACCGCGCAACCATCGCCAACATGGCACCGGAATACGGCGCAACCTGCGGTTTCTTCCCGGTGGATGACGAGACACTGGCCTATTTGAAACTGACCGGGCGCAGTGCTTCGCAAATCGCCCTGGTCGAGGCCTATGCGCGCGAGCAGGCAATGTTTCGCGACGACGGTGCAGCAGAGGCCGCCTTCACGCGGACACTTTCGCTGGACCTGGCAACTGTCGTTCCCAGTCTTGCCGGTCCCAAGCGACCCCAGGACCGTGTTGCGCTGACGGATATCAAACCGCGCTTTCTCGAATCGCTGGCGACCATAAAGACAGAAGGCAATATCACCAGCAAGACGGTTGACACGGTGATTGATGACCAGGCCGTCAGTCTTGCGGACGGCGCCGTGGTGATTGCGGCCATCACGTCCTGCACAAATACCTCGAATCCGTCCGTCATGGTGGGGGCCGGCCTGGTGGCGAAAAAGGCGGTTGAACTTGGCCTGTCTGTGAAGCCCTGGGTGAAGACCTCGCTGGCGCCGGGGTCACGCGTGGTGACCGCCTATCTCGACGAGGCGAAACTGACTGATTCCCTGCAGGCGCTTGGATTCCACACGGTCGGCTACGGCTGCACGACCTGTATCGGTAACTCCGGTCCGTTGCCGGAACCGGTTTCAAAGGCCATTCACGAGGGTGACCTCTCGGTGTGTTCTGTGCTGTCGGGTAACCGTAACTTCGAGGGACGTGTGCATGCAGAGGTGCGCATGAATTATCTGGCCTCGCCGCCTCTGGTGGTCGCCTATGCACTGGCCGGTCGCATGGATATTGATTTGCAGGCAGAACCACTGGGTAGCGGTGCCGATGGCAACCCGGTTTACCTGAAGGATATCTGGCCGGGCCAGGATGAAATCCGTGCCGTCATCGCTGACAGCGTGAATGAAGAGGAATTCCGCAATACCTATGATGAGGTTTTCTCGGGTGAAACGCGCTGGAATGTGCTGGAGTCACCTGAAAGCGATCGCTATGCATGGGTAAATGACTCGACCTATATTCGCAAGCCGCCCTATTTCGAGGGCATGACGCGCGAACCCGGTGCGGTTGCAGAGATCAAGGGTGCCCGTGTACTTGCCCTGCTTGGTGACTCTGTGACAACCGACCATATCTCGCCTGCCGGCGCGATCAAGGCCGACAGTCCGGCGGGTAAATACCTCGAGGCACACGGCGTGGCACAGGGTGATTTTAATTCGCTCGGTTCGCGCCGCGGCAATCATGAAGTCATGATGCGCGGTACCTTCGGCAATATCCGCCTGAGGAACAAGCTGGCACCGGGCACGGAAGGCGGTATCACCGTACACCAGCCGAGTGGCGAGCAGATGACGATATTTGATGCATCGCAGCGCTACGCTGATCAGGATGTGCCGTTGATTATCCTGGCGGGCAAGGAATATGGCTCCGGTTCATCTCGCGACTGGGCTGCAAAAGGTCCGCGCCTGCTGGGCGTCAAGGCCGTTATCGCCGAGAGCTATGAACGTATTCACCGCTCGAATCTGGTCGGTATGGGTATCCTGCCCCTGCAGTTCATGGCGGGTGAGAGCCCCGGGAGTCTCGGCCTGAGCGGCGAGGAAAGTTTCGAGATTGGTGGTTTGCATGACGGCCTGACCGAACGTGTCCAGGTGTCTGCAACAGCTGCTGATGGTTCGACAAAAACATTTGAGGCCCGTGTCCGCATCGATACGCCGCAGGAATTTGAATACTATAATCACGGTGGAATCCTGCACTACGTGCTGCGACAACTGGCTGCCTGACAACACTGCATTCAAGAGGTCAATATGGAACTGTCACAACTGACCGCGATTTCCCCGATCGACGGACGCTATGGTGCAAAGACGGATGCCTTGCGTCCGATATTCAGCGAGTATGGCCTTATTCGCCACCGGGTCGTCGTCGAGGTCCGCTGGCTGCAGGCACTGGCCGCCCATGAGGGTATCAGTGAAGTTCCTGCGCTTGGCGGACATGCAGGCAATGTGCTGAACGACATCATTGAGAAATTCAGCGAACAGGACGCCCAGCGTGTCAAGAATATCGAAAGCACCACCAATCATGACGTCAAGGCCGTCGAGTATTTTCTCAAGGAGAAGATAACCGGCAACGCCGAGCTTGAAGCCGTCAGCGAGTTTATTCATTTTGCCTGTACCTCCGAGGACATAAACAATCTTGCTTACGCGCTGATGTTGCGCGAGGCACGCAATCAGTCATTGCTGCCGTTAATGGATGACGTCATTAATGCGCTGACCGATCTCGCTACACGCTATGCAGATGAACCCATGTTATCCAGGACTCATGGACAAACCGCTTCGCCGACGACGGTCGGAAAGGAGATGGCGAACGTCGTTGCGCGCCTGCATCGGCAGCGTGAACAATATGCAGCCATTCCCATGCTGGGAAAGATTAACGGTGCGGTTGGCAATTTCAACGCACACCAGGTCGCTTACCCGGACATCGACTGGCCAGCATTTTCCAGGCAGTTCATCAGTGATCTGGGGCTCGATTACAATCCCTACACAACGCAGATCGAACCACACGACTACATGGCCGAGCAGTTTGATACGCTGGCGCGTTTCAACACGGTGTTAATTGATTTCTGCCGCGACGTCTGGGCCTATATCTCCCTGGGCTACTTCAAACAGAAGACCGTTGCAGGGGAAGTCGGTTCATCGACCATGCCCCACAAGGTCAATCCGATTGATTTCGAGAATGCCGAGGGCAACCTTGGCATCGCCAATGCGCTGTATGCACACTTTGCAGCCAAACTGCCGGTTTCACGCTGGCAACGCGATCTCAGTGATTCAACGGTATTGCGCAATCTTGGCGTGGCCATTGGCCACAGCGTTATTGCCTGCGAGTCCTGTATGAAGGGTGTTGGCAAGCTGGAACTCAATACCGGGCGTACCCGGGAAGACCTGGATAACAGCTGGGAAGTGCTTGCCGAGGCCCTGCAGACCGTGATGCGTCGCTACGGTATCGAGAAACCCTACGAGAAACTCAAGGATCTGACGCGCGACAAGGCGGTTAACCAGGACACCCTGCAGGCGTTTATCCAGACGCTGGATTTGCCGGATGCCGTCAAGCAAGAATTGTCGCAACTTACCCCGTCACTTTATCTGGGCAATGCTGCGGCGCAGGCACGCTCTATCTGAAGCGCGCCCCGCTGGCTCGTCTGCTCTGAATGTAACTTGGCCGGCTCACTGACCGCATTGAGACCGGGTGCTAATCCCGTGTAATAACACTTGTTTCCGCCCGCCCTGCCCGGATTGGGCAGCGTGTTCCGAGAGCAACCCGGCTGGGTCAGCAAACCTCGATTATTTACATTTAGAAGTCCCAAATATCAGGCACTTGGGTTAGAATGCATCAGGATTAGTCAGGTTTTATCATTGTGGAAAGGGAGAGGTTCAATGAAACGATTATTTCAATACTGCATGGCCGTCACTATCCTGGCTCTACAGGGGGTTTCATCATCGGCGCTGGCCGGAGACGCAATCTCAGAGCGCATCTATTTCGTTCAGCAGGATGGTCGGCATGCGCTGGTGTATACGACCAGCCGGACCGATTACAAGGATTACAGTATCTGGTTTAAAGATGAAGAAGGTAAATCCCCGGAAGATTACCTCCAGGACTTTCTCTATCTCTTTCCAAATAATGGCGAATGGAGCGAGGCACCGAAGGAAGGCTACCAGGTGCTGAAACTGCCCAACGGCAACTTCGCCAGCCTCGAGTGGGCGGATCTTGAAGCAGATGGTCGCCTTCAGGTCGACAGCAACGGGGTGTATTATTACAGTAACTGGGATAGCGAAGAGAAAACACCAGAGGGGCATTACGGTCTCTGGAACAGCCCGGGCAACTTTGAGCAGATTGCCTACTCGTGGGTATTTCCGGAAAACCTTGAGCCGGTATCAAACACCGCAAATCAGCCAGGTGACTGGGT
>CAJQNP010000223.1 GCA_905479705.1 uncultured Gammaproteobacteria bacterium | reverse complement strand
TGATACGAACGGCTGAGGCCGCCGTCACACAAGGCGCTCTATATTATGTGCACAATGATCATCTGGGTACGCCTCATGTAATGACGGATGAGATTGGCGTGCAGGTTTGGCGAGCGGTGTATGATCCGTTTGGGAAAGCGGAACTTGATGCAACAAATAGGACCGAAATGAATGTGCGATTTCCGGGGCATTACTTCGATAGGGAAACCGGGCTGCATTATAACTACTTTAGATACTACGATCCGATTAGTGGAAGGTTTATAAGCTCAGATCCCATTGGTCTTTACGGTGGTGCCAACCTGTTTGCATACGTAAAGAATAACCCTAATAAGTATTTTGATCCTTACGGGCTCTTATTATTTGAATGGTACGGTAACTGGGGAGGTCCAGGGCGAGTTAATGGTAAAACTTATAGGCCGCAAGGGAGGGGTCGAAATGGAAGGAACCGGTCAGCATCTACTGGATGGAGGGAATCAGACGATTTTCCCAGAGTAGGTGAAGCTGCATACATTAGCCCAATAGACCCGCGTGACGAAGCTTACTACGTACACGATTCATGCATAAGCGATTGCTATAAAAATCAAAAAATACAATGCAAAGAAATCTCTAATTTGGGTGATTGTATCTCCCTGTGTGATGTTGATTTGTCAAATAATCCAAATATTCCATGGTATGAGAAACGGTTTTTTAGGTTGTACAGCGTAATTAGATAGAAGAAGGATATGAAAATGAGAAAAGTTAATTTTTATATCAGCTTGTTAGTGTTGGGTGTTTTAACTGCCTGTGATAACTCTAATAGACTAAACGAACCATATCATTTTACAGAATTAGCTATGCAGCCAAATATGACTATTGAGGCCATAAATAAACATGGGATGGTCTCCATCGAACATTTGTCTAAGTTAAAACGTAGATATAGATGGGATGACTATGATGAAAAACGTACTTTGATTCCACGTGCTGAAAGGTGGCATGGACAGCTTGGTGCATATGATCCGGCAAGTTCCTATATCTGGGAGATATTCACGCCAAGAATTGTCGCTGTAGATAGTCAGTTACATTTTACTAGCTTAGATGAGGCTAAATCCTGGTTGCATCAGAGCAGCACTGTTATGGACTGGGTTTATACCGATGATGGTCTTGTAGTCGGTTTTGTAAAAAGCACAGAGCGGAATCAGGTAAATATTGAGGTCTATCAGATATACATTGATGATGAGAAGCCTACCAAGCTGCAAGGTAGTCGACCTAGCAATGTCAGTGTCTCTTTCCATAGATTAGAGAAATAACATTTATCAATTAAGGGTCCATATTAGCAATATTATTCAAACCTAAGAGATGTGTTCTGCAATTACACTGATTTGGATTTAACCGTGCGATCTGACATTTATCGTGACGAAGGACATCATTAGCGAAATTACAAACCGAGTGCATGACAAAGCCTGTCGGCCAAGGATTGTGGCCTTTGAGCATGGCAGAAAAACATGATGACCTTGTTGCTGTGAAACCTGTGTTGGAAAGTGAACTTCATAATGAAATCAATGCCTTCTAGTGGTTCATGCGGAAAGTAAAGTAACTTAAATGAGAGTTGCGTATAATGTGCCTATGCGCACACCCATGGAATTTTCAGTCCACTCGGCGGACAAACGTACTCTCAATAATTGGCTTCGATCGACCACACTGCCACAAGGTCAGGTCACGCGAGCCAAGATCATTTTGGCTCTCGATCAGGGTTGGACACCCACCGCGGTGGCAGAAGCGCAACAAGTGTCTGCCAAGTCGGTTCATAAATGGCGTAACCGGTATCTCGAAGCAGGCATTGACGGACTGTATGACCAATCACGCTCTGGTCGTCCGACGAAGATAACGAAAAAGATAGTCAAGCGTGTGCTGGACCTGACCACTCAGTACGTTCCTGAAGAAGCGACCCAATGGAGCGTCGAGTTGATGGCCAAGCATGCCCAGATCACGACCTGGCAGGTGCGTCAGATCTGGAAGGCAGCGGACTTGAAACCTCATCGGCTGAAGACGTTTAAGATCAGTAACGATCCTGACTTTGCTGACAAGGTAATCGATATCGTGGGGTTGTATATGAACCCACCAGCCAACTCAATGGTTCTGTGCGTTGATGAGAAAACGCAGATTCAGGCGCTTGATCGAACCCAGCCTGGGTTGCCGCTCAGCGAAGGGAAGGTTGGCAGCCGGACGCATGACTATAAGCGACATGGGACTACCTGCCTGTATGCGGCTTTCAGCGTCCTGACCGGCAGAGTGATTGGAAAAATGACGAATCGGACGCGGTCGAAAGAATTTCTATCCTTTATGAAGAAAGTCGACCGATCCACCCCAAAGGACAAAGACCTGCACGTGATTCTGGACAACCACAGCGCCCACAAGACGGCAGAGGTCAAGGCATGGCTACAGAACAAGCCGCGCATTCACTTCCACTTTACGCCAACAAGTTCGTCCTGGTTGAATGCAGTTGAAGGATGGTTTGCGCAATTAGAGCGTCGCTCACTTTATCGCGGTGTATTCTCCAGCGTTCCAGAACTCAACGAGGAGATCAAACGCTACATCGGTGTTCACAATCGTGAAACGGCGAAACCATTCAAGTGGACCAAGGATGCCAAAAGTATTCTGGCGGCAGTTGAACGAGCAAAAGATGCATTACCTAATTAACCGCATGGACCACTAGCGACGACTGGATTCCCGCCTGCGCGGGAATGACGAGATATATAGCGGACGGGAATAACGAGACGCATAGCGAACGGGAATGACGACAATTATGCAGGCGTAAATCGCGTCCGCAATTAGCGAACATAATAATTCAACGCGTTTGGACTGAACTCGCGGGGGTCAGCGGTATCGGAAAAGCGATACGGATTACGGCTGTTGTCCAGACCCGAGACGAGGTACCGCTCCGCCTCCAGGTCGTAATACACCTCCAGCGTGCTCCAGAGCACCGGCACCTCGTAGTAGTTGAGGGCATGCGCCTCGGCGGTACGCCACAGCTTGCCGTCCTTGTCATAGCTGTCCATCACGGCAATCTGCCAGCTGTCCTCGTCGATATAAAACACGCGCCGACTGTAGATGTGCTTCATACCGGGTTTCAGCGTACCTTCCACCACCCACACACGGTGCAACTCGTAGCGGGCATATGCCGGATTGATGTGCCGGGTTTCGATGATGTCCTCGTAGCCGAGACCCGCGGCATGGATTCGGTAGGCGTTATACGGGATGTACAGCTCCTGTTTACCCTTCAACTGCCAGTCATACTGTGCCGGCGAGCCGTTGAACATGTCGAACTCGTCGATGGTGCGCAGGCCATCGGTATTGGGCGCGGGGAAGGCGTTGGCGAAATGCGGCTGGCGCAGGATCCGCCTCAGGTTACGGTTGTATATCCATGTTTTTCTTGGTGCATTTGTCTGATCAATCGGCTCGAGCACCAGCGTACCATCTCCGGATAGCAGGCCCGGCTGGATGGTCTTGCTCTTGATCGCCAGCAGCAGGTTGGGAAATCCTGAACGCAGCGGATCACCGGGAAGGGCCGCGTAGGGAAAGGCAAAATCCTGCAGCGACATCGTCACCGTGTAGCGCCCGCGGCGGGTCACGGCGGCCTGCCCGAAACTACGCTGGATCCGGATACCGCGCCAGCGCAGGATGTGGTTCCACACCGCCTCAACACCGCTGGCCGGCACCGGGAATGGTGAGCTGACATTGGCCTCTGCCACGCCGCCCTTGCCGGCCGTGAGTAGCCTGGCCGTGCGTGCATTGTCGCGCACGGTGTCATACACCCACTCGGGGTAGGATGCCGTGCGGCGTGTCGGGTACACCTGCAGGTACCAGCTGTCCGGGTTGGCGCGCAACAGTGCCTGCTGGCCGGGACTGAGCCGGTCGGCGTGCAGATCGAGGCTGTCCGCGGTGATAGTCAGGCGCGGCTGGTCATCGGGGAACGGGTCGAGGTGGTGTTCGCCTGGCACGTAGCCGTGCGGCGGCTTGGTAATTCCGCCTTCCCACGCCGGTATGGTACCGGCCGTGTTCCCGGCACGCTCCGCACCCAGCGGCGTTAGTAACCGCGCATCCTGTGGACTCACGGTCGTGTCCGCCACGGCGCTTGCAGTAACAACAGACCAGAAAAACAATCGAATAAGAGAATTCACGCGCACCCTGCCCTAGAAACTGTAGCCCAGCCTGAAACGCACCAGGTCACGGTCACGAATCAGCCCCTCGCTGCCATTCAGAAAATTGGTGTAGCTCAGGTTGGCCGTCCACTGGTTGATGATACTGACACCCAGCGCAAGCGTCAGTGACTTGCGGTCTTCCAGAAACGTGGACAGCGGGGCCGGCGTGACACCCTGCACATCGTGCGTCCATATCATCGCGGGCACCACCGTGGCGCCGCCGAAGACACCGTTGTAGATCAGCGAACCGGCCAGCCGGTATCCCCACGAGTTAGCCGTTGGCGGCAACACCGCCTCCAGTTGCGGTTCGTCGGCGCCAGGCATGTCGTGGACATACAGCATGGCCATGTCGACAGTGGCCGCCGTCTGCGCGGCACCGAGACGCGGGCCGAACAACTGTGTGATACCGAGCGATGCCTGGGTGCGGCCATGCTGCGAATAGCCACGGACGGTGTCGTTCGCACCGAACGTCCCGAGACTGCTGCCGCCATCGGTAAACTGCATGGGTGACAGCACCGAGCCAATCACCGTATCCGCGTCTATCTGGAAGGGAAAATCGTGGTGATACGACAACTCGCCGGAGAGCAGCAGACCACGCCGCGCGGTGGCCGTGCTGAAGCCGAGCCCGATCATGGTGATGTCTTCAGGGTACTCGATGAAGTAGCCCGCCTCGTTGGCATAGCCACTGGTGGTGACGGTGGTGGCAGTCTGCTCTGCCTCCGCGGCCGCCTCATCCCGTGACAGGCCAGTGGCCAGGTAGGCCGGTACGAGGCTGGCCGCGAGTGTATCGACATTGGCCTGCGAGGTGTCATCGATTGCCTGCTGGTCAGCGGTACGACCACTGATGATCGGCAGCCGACTGTGGTAGCGTACAACGTGCGCGGAGATGCGCGGCGCGGCCCGCACCGGCAGGAAGGTCGAGACACTGAATCCGAACTGGCCGCCATCGGGTGCATCGTCGATGCGTAATCCCGGCAGCTTCATGAAGTCCGCGTCGAAGCCGAGCGTACCGGCGGGCAGGCCGAAGGCCGTGTCCAGGTCGGTACCGAGGTCGGAGAACTGCCCGGCACCGAGCATGGCAACATTGACCTCATCCTTGCCAAACAGGTCCTGCCCGGAAAAATAGCTGCCGACCTGAGGCAGACCAACGGGCTGCCATTCATACTGGTAGAA
Source organism: uncultured Gammaproteobacteria bacterium (assembly GCA_905479705.1). Taxonomy (GTDB): domain Bacteria; phylum Pseudomonadota; class Gammaproteobacteria; order UBA9214; family UBA9214; genus UBA9214. The sequence goes on along the minus strand of CAJQNP010000223.1, from coordinate 2,094 downwards.
ACCCTCGACAGATACATGCTCGGTAATGGCGGCAGCCCCCCAGAGCATGCCCAGCGGGATCAGACTGTCACGCAGCGGTACGACCGGCTGGTTCAGTGTCGACAGGTCAACCGGGTTAATGATGTCGATGCCGTTGCGGACAAAGTTGCTCTCACCCCAGTTGATGACCTGGTCACCAAGGCGAAAGACCATCGGCATACCGCCGGGCGTGATATTCAGGGAGACATAGTGATCGAGCAGGCCGGCATCACTGCCAAGCTTATCCTGCGCCTCGTCACTCAGCGGCGTACGGGCACGCTCGACCTCTGCGTTCTCATAGTCGTACTGCGCGTAACCGCGCACATAGTAACCGAACTGGCGCCAGACCAGCGTCAGGTCGGCATTGAGGCGTGCGGCATTGGACATGATGCCCCTGTCGTAATTCAGGTCGCCGTCGTCATTGTTGGCCGAGTTGCGCGTGCCACCATTGGCAATCGCCACGAGACCTTCATCGACATCTTCCGTCCGGATGCCGAGGCCATAGGCCGCGGTCAGGTCGAACAGGCCCTCGACATTGCCGGCGCGAAAGTCGAGTGCAGCACAGGGTGATGCCACGCAGGCCACAACAGCAAGCAGCAGGGTCCGTGTCTGTTTCACGTGGCGCAGCATAGCATGCGAACCGGGTGGTTCGGAGTGCGTACAGCCATGCCATTCACGGCTGACATCAAAGACAGACTGACAATCCCGTGGCCCGGTTCGGCGCAGGTGCCATTCGCGGCTGCAAGCCGCTCCTACAGGTTAATTAATCACAGCGGGTATCGTCGCGGATTGCGGTCCTACAGGTGAATTCATCACAGGGGGAAATCGTCGCGGATTGCGATCCGCTCCTACAGGTTGATTAATCACAGGGGAAACGTCGCAGATTGCGATCCGCTCCTACAAGATTATTCCATCCACCGCGCCTTGATCGAACCGTAGGAGCGCATCGCATGCGCGACTGCACACCGAGGCTTCTGATTGGGTAGGAGCGCCTTGCAGGCGCGATTGTTAGTACCCCGTTCATGGAAGCGGGCCCCGCTCCTGCAGGTTCATCAATCTTCCGCGGGGCTCTCATGCGGGCGCAGGGGTGCCTTGCAGGTGCACATTGCTGCGTCTACAGGAAATACGAAATCCACAGTACCAGTGGCAGGGTCACGGTGGCACCCAGCACCTGCAGGGTGATCAGGTTTGCCATTAGCGGCGCATCACCACCCATCTGCCGCGCGAGCACAAAGGTCGCCGAACCCGTCGGGACCGCAGCGGCCAGCAACGCAACCATGCGTGGCAAACCCACCACCCCGAAGATCAGGCAACCCAGGTACATGAGTAACGGCATGCCGAGTAGCCGCAACAAGGTCCCGAACACAACCCGGCCACGATGATCGCGAATACCGCTTAGGTGAATACCCGCGCCCACCGTCAATAGGCCGATACCCAGCGCGCCGCCGCCGATGATGTCGGCGATGTTATACAGCAGCGTCGTCAGGCCCAGTCCAGTGATGTTCAGGAAGGCCCCCAGCGCACAGGCGATGATGAACGGGTTTCTGACCAGCTTCGCCAGCACATCAGCCAGGTTGCCTTTACCCTCACCGAAGTGCGCCAGCACCATGACATTGATGATGTTCAGCGGTGGAATGATCACCGCCATGGTGACCGCCATGTATACAACGCCCTCCTCACCGATCACCAGGCCGGCAATCGACAGGGCGATAAACCCGTGCCAGCGGGTCGCTCCCTGGAAGATACTGGTAAAGGCGGCACTTGATATCCCGAAATACCGGTGCAGTACCGGGTAACCCGCCAGCAGCAGGCCAGTCATGGCGCAGATGGCAAACAGCAACGCGCCCGAGTAGCGCGCCACATCGGCCGTGTTCACGTCGGCAACCGCCAGCGTCTTGACCAGCAGCACCGGAAACAGCACGTAGTAACACAGGTCTTCCAGCCCGTGCCAGGCCGGCGCATCCAGCACGCCGCGGCTGCGCAGCAGGTAGCCGAGCACGATAACCATAAACACCGGCAGCAAGGCCGAAATGACAAGCAGCATAGTATTTTTTCTTGTTGGCAGGCGCTAGATAA
>CAJQNP010000222.1 GCA_905479705.1 uncultured Gammaproteobacteria bacterium | reverse complement strand
CCGATGACTTGCTGCGCCGCTTCCAGGTCATTGTCCCTGATGGCGGTGATGGCCATGGTAGTGGCCTCCGAGACAACCTTATGCAGCTTGGTTAATACGTCACGGGTTTCCTGGCTGATCGTGATATCTTGCTCGAGGCGTTCGTTTCCCAGGTGGACGAGATCTGTCTCTATAATGTCACCGATGTTTTCCATGTCGTTGGCTGCAGCCATGAGTCCGACCAGTGTTTGGGTTTGTTCCCCTGTCAGGGCCCCCTTGCTGATATCGCCCAGGTAGGTGATGGCATGTCCATGCAGGATATCTACCTTGTCATCGATCCGGGCGACGTCCTTTAGTGCTTGTGCGTTGCCGAAAGCAACGGCCGGCATAATACGCTCCATCATTTCATTGATATGCTCACCGATATGTCCTAATTCCAGGCGCACCCGGTCGAGTGCCAGCGAGGGCGTTTCCAGGAGCTCCTCGTCGAGGTATTTTGGCTGTGTGATGATAATTTCTTCTACCGGCTTGTCCGGAACCAGCCACTCCACCAGTCGCGCAAACTGGCTGGTGAAGCCGATAAAGATAAAGGTATTGGCGATATTGAACACGGTATGGGCATTGGCGATCTGACGTGGTGCCTCGGCCGCGAGTTTGTTGGTTCCGGATAGTTCCGGATGGGCCGGAGACAACCAGGTCACCAGCTCTGCCAGCTGGGGGATGATGCCTACCCACAGCAGCACGCCAAAGATGTTGAACAGGACATGCACTACAGCAGCCCGCACTGCCTCACGGGGTTTGCCGATAGAAGCCAGCATGGCGGTAACACAGGTGCCGATGTTGGCGCCGAAGGCCAGTGCGATTCCCGCTTCCAGGGTAATAAACCCCTGTGTAGCCATGACAATAACAATACCTGTGGTTGCCGACGACGACTGGACCAGGGCCGTGAAGCCGGCGGCAACCAGAATACCGATAAGCGGGTTTTCCATGCGGGCCATCAGGTCCAGAAAAGGCTGGTAGCTGCGCAACGGGCTCATGGCATCGCTCATCACGCTCATCCCGAAGAACACCAGCCCGAGTCCCATCAGCATGCCGCCATATTGTTTGATCTTTTCCTGTTTGGAAAAGAACAGCATTCCGAATCCGGCCGCGATCATCAGCAGGGCAAATTTTGTTACCTTGAAGGCAACGATCTGGGCCGTGATGGTGGTGCCGATGTTCGCGCCCATGATGACGCCGATGGACTGTGCCATGGACATCAGTCCTGCTGTGATAAAGCCCACCACCAGCACCGTGGTGACCGAAGAGGACTGGATTATGGCTGTTACAAAGGCTCCGGTCGCCGCACCCATGAAGCGGTTAGTAGTTAGCTTTGCCAGGACGATTTTCATACGCTCGCCGGCGACTGCCTTGAGCGAATCAGCCATCTGTTCCATGCCGAACAGGAACAGGGCAAGGCCACCAAGCAGATTCATGCCCATGAACGGCCAGTCGATTTCACCTGCCGTTGCGACTGCGGCGATTGCCGGAGTGCAGGCAAGTGCGAGTAATGCGGCAAGAGCAGGTAACAGGAGCCGGGGTGTTGATTTATCCATGATTGCAAGTCGGAAGTTGCTTGGCATTTAAATTCCCATGTTGTTTGTAATTTACGGCTGGGCTACGGCGCGGCCGGATCTGAATGTGGCTGAGATTTACACTCGGCCAGCCGGGGCGCTGTTTCAGGATTTTTCCGGTTTCTTGTACTTGACAATCAATACAGGCACAGACGAAAGTCGAACGACCTGTTCCGACTTGGAGCCAAGCATGGCATGCGCGAGTCCGGTCCGTCCCTGGCTGCCCATAATGATCATGCGTGCCTGGGTTTTTTCTGCCGATTCGAGTATCCGGTTGACCGGCAGCCCGACTACCAGCATGGTTGTCGCATGTTGTATGGCGGCCTGGCCAGGGTGTTTTTTGCGCAGGGTCTGGATGAATTCCTCCAGCATTTCGGCAGCAACGTCTTCCATGCGCCGCATTTGCTTGTTACGCCCCTTGACTGAATAGTATCCCGGTGCCTCGCCGGGATCGTGGACAACATGCAAGACAACGAGTTCGCTGCCCAGTGCATACGCAAGTTCAGCGGCGCAGAGCAGTGCCGATTCTGAATTGGTTGAAAAATCAACGGGGACCAGGATAGGTTTGCTTTTGCCCTTTTTGGTCATTTCAATACTCCCTGCATAATCTGTTGTCTCCCGGAATATACGGTCATTTCCTGCTGGCAACGCATTACGTATGCTTCAGGCGGTTGTGAAAGTGGTCCAGTAGTTTTTTACGTAACTTGGCCTGCTGGTGTTTCGATGCAGCAGCCATGCGTTTCTGTGCAAGCTGAATGAAGGTCTCCTGCGAGCTGAGCGAGTTTTTGCCACTGATTTCCTTGCGCTCTAAATAGCTGCCGTCCGACTGCATTTCCCAGACATGTTTGCGGCTGGATAACTGTACATCGATGATCAGTCGAAGCTCTTGCCTCAATTTCGAGTCTTCGACGGGGGTGACGACTTCCACGCGACTTTCCAGGTTGCGCTTCATGAGGTCAGCCGAGCCGATGAAATATTCCTCGTCACCGTTGTTCTGGAAATAGTAGATCCGGGCATGTTCCAGGAAGCGCCCGATAACACCGATCACCTGGGTGTTTTCAGTCAGGCCTGGAAGTCCTGGTCGCAGACGGCATGTGTCGCGCACGATGAGGTCCACCTTGACGCCTGCCCGGGAGGCACGATACAGGGCGCGGGTAATGTCCGCATCTTCCAGTGCATTCATCTTGAACTGGATCAGTCCCGGCGTTTTTGCACTGTGGTGCTTTATTTCCCGGTCTATTTTCTGGATCAGTGCCTTTTTCAGCGTATACGGCGATGTCAGTATCTTTCGATACCTCGGCGGAGGAGAGTAGCCGGTCAGGTAATTGAAGAGTTCGGTCAGGTCCTGGGCTATTGCCTCATCACAGGTCATGATGCCGAGATCGCAATACAGGTGTGCGGTGCCAGCATGGTAGTTGCCGGTGCCGATATGGGCATAACGGCGCAGGCCGTTGTAATCCTTGCGCACCACGAGGATGACCTTGCTGTGCGTCTTCAGCCCGACGACGCCATAGGTGACATGGATACCGGCCTGCTCCATGCGCCGTGCCCAGCGTATGTTGGCAGCCTCATCGAAGCGGGCCTTGAGTTCAACGAGTACAGCGACCTGTTTTCCGTTGCGCGCGGCATTTACCAGCGAGCTGACAATCGAGCTGTCCTCCGAGGTGCGATACAGTGTCATCTTGATGGCCAGCACCTTGGGGTCCTTGCTGGCAGTGCCCAGGAAGCGTTCCACGCTGGTCGTGAACGATTCATAGGGGTGCTGCAGCAACATGGCGCCGCGCTCCCGAATGATATGAAAAATATTGCGTGAATCGTGGGCCAGCCGGGTATGTTCGACCGGTTTGTGGGGCGGATCGTGCAGTTCCGGAAAGTCCAGGCTTGAGATCGCAAACAGATCACGCATGGCCATCATGGACTCGACCCCGAATACATCGGCCTCCTCGTCGAGCCCCAGTTCGGCGGCCAGCATGCCCCGGCGCACGGGATTCATATCCTGTTCGACCTGCAGACGGACGGTTGGGGCAAAATGGCGGTCGCGCAGTTCCGTCTCGATCATTGCCAGCAGGTCATCTGCCTCTTCTTCCTCCATCTCGACGACGGCATTGCGAGTGACCCGGAACAGCTCACAGGAGGTGATTTCCATGCCGGGGAAAAGCAGATCCAGGTTGTTGCTGACGACGTCTTCCAGTTTTACATGAATGTTGGTGTCATCAACCTGCAGGAACCTCGGCGCAATTCCCTTCACCATCGGCACCTTGACACGTGCGTAGTGTGATGCACTGCCGCCCCGGTAGCGCAGGGTAACCAGCAGGTTCAGGGCAAGATTGGAAATAAAGGGAAATGGATGTCCCGGGTCCATGGCCAGCGGTGTCAGCAGCGGGAAGATATTTTCGACAAACTTGGCGCGTAGTGCCTTTTGTTCACCCGGTTTCAGGTCGTCATAGCGACACAGGCAGATGCCCTGTCCGCGTAGCAGTTCATGCAGTTCACGGTAGATCCGGTTTTGTTCCACGTGAATTTCGCGCACGACCGTATGGCTTTCACGGAGCTGTTCCAGCGGTGTTCGGCCATCAACCGCTGGCGTGCGAATGCCCGCGGCGATCTGTTGCTTCAGGCCGCCAATGCGCTTCATGAAGAATTCATCGAGATTGCTGCTCACAATCGCAAGGAACTTGACACGCTCCAGTAGGGGAGTAGCGTCATCTGCTGCCATATGCAGTACGTGACGATTGAATTCCAGCCAGGTCAATTCCCGGTTCAGGTAGAGTTCCGGGGCATCCAG
>CAJQNP010000221.1 GCA_905479705.1 uncultured Gammaproteobacteria bacterium | reverse complement strand
CAGTGACTTCCGCTATGCCACGCATGTTGCTGCCGCTGTCACTGATAAACAGGATGTCGGTAAAGCCATGAGCCGCCAGGCTGCGCGCCGTGTATTCCAGCACTTTTACAAAATGCTCATTGGGAAGACTGATGGTGCCGGCAAAACGCATATGACCAGAAGGAGGATCGATGTCCCCTTCCGGCACATAGGTCATGGCCGGGGCCACGAGAGTCTGGCCCAATTCTCGCGCGATAAGATCAGCTGCGTGGTCGATGATGTAACGGTGCTTGCCTAACACCATGTGGGGGCCGTTCTGTTCGGTTCCTGCCGTTGGTATAAGCACACGGGTGGCACCGCTATCGATCAGGTCCCTAACTTCGGTCCAGGTAAGTTCTTCCAGAAAGACGCTGTCCTGGGCGATGGCGGATGTGTGAAATAGCCAGAGTGAGACGCAGGCAAGCAGGGTGGAAATTTTCATGGCGACCTCGTGGAATTGGGCATGTAGAAGTCGCACTGAAGCTAGGGGATTTCCGACGGGAAAACAACTGCCAGTTAGCTGCATGCGAGAGAGGCTGAGGGGAATCACCGAATTTCCGCCACAATTCGGTCAATAGAAATTCATTTAAGCTATTGATTTAATTAGCATTGAATGCTCATAGGAATCTCGTTACCGTTACCGTAAAATCAACGGTGACTATACGCTCGCATTATTGAATTTTGGCCCTTTTTGACGTGGGGGCGGGGAAGAATTAGAGGTATTAAAAGAATTCAATGAGCAAGAAGAAAAGTGAGATCTGTACAAATCCGCAACACCTGATCAACAGCAATAACCCGGACAGGTATTGGATTGGAGAGAACTGTAAATGAGGACAGCACGAACCATTGTCTCTGCGACCTTGCTTGGCCTTGGGTTAAGCGGCTCAATCACGGCTGCGGAAAACGAACCGTCACTGGCCAGCCTCACCGAAGTCATTCAGACCAATTGCGCTGTTTGCCATAACGATCTGCTACGCACACAATTTGCAGACCTGTCTCTGCAGCACTACGACGTTGCCCAAGCCGCTGAGTTGGGACCCATCACTGAGAAGATGATCGTTAAGTTACGCGCCGGGATGATGCCGCCACCGGGCATGCCAAGACCTTCAGAATCAGTGATGGAAGTACTGGTTGAGACGCTGGAAAATCAAGTGGATCTGGCGGCGGCTGAAAACCCAAATCCTGGCCATCGCAGCTTTCAACGATTGAATCAGGCGGAGTATGAGACCGCAATCAAGGACTTGCTGGCGCTCGACATCAACGCGGAAGATTACTTGCCGCTGGATACCAAGAGCAGCAACTTCGACAATATTGCCGATGTGCAGCTACTTTCTTCTACTCTATTAAATTCCTATTTAAGCGCTGCAGCTCAGATCAGTCAGCTAGCGGTTGGTGACGCAGGCATATTGCCGGTTTCACCGACTTATACCAATTCCGGTTACACCAGCCAATGGGACCGCGCAGAAGGTGCACCGTTCGGTACCCGCGGTGGCATGAGTGTCGTGCACAACTTCCCTGCCGATGGTGAGTATGTGTTCCGCATGGCATTCGAGCATACAACGACCGGCGAATTCTTCGGCATGACCACAAGGGACGAACAAATCGAAATCTCCATCGACGGCGAGCGCATGGCGTTAATGGAAATGGATCAATGGATGCATGTGTCCGATCCTAATGGCGTCAATATGAAGTCGGTGCCGATTTTTGTGACGGCTGGGCCTCATCGTATTTCAGCCGCATTCCTTAAACAGTCCGAAGGGCCGATGCAAGACATGCTGTCGCCCCACAATTGGTCACTGGTGGACAGGCAGATCGGGGTTAGAGCCTATGGCATAACAGCACCGGCTCATCTGAAAGATTTGGCAATAGACGGACCCTATAACGCCACCGGCGTTTCAGCCACACCGAGCAGACAGAAAATCTTCAGCTGCCGTCCAACTTCGCAAGCTGACGAAATGGCCTGCGTTGAAGAAATCCTTTCCCGTCTTGCCGATCAGGCCTATCGAGGCAAATTCGATGCGAGCATGCTGGAGGACCTGATCTCATTCTATCGGCAGGGTGCTGAGATCGGCGGTTTCGAAAACGGCATTAAAATTGCACTCCAGGCCATTCTGGCCAGCCCCGATTTTGTGTTTCGCCTGGAAGCGACACCGGAGGATGCGCTACCGGGGGAAATAATCCAACTCGCCGACCTGGACCTGGCTTCTCGCCTTTCCTTCTTCTTATGGGGAACGCCACCGGACGAAGAGCTAATCAATCTGGCGCGCAGCGGAGAACTATCAGAACCAGCTGCCTGGGATCGGCAAGTAGAACGAATGCTTTCCGACCGACGCGCCGAAGCCCTGGGTTCTCGTTTTGCTGGCCAATGGCTACGCCTGGAAGATCTGGAAAAAGTCCATCCAGACCGGCTGCTATATCCGGATTTTAACCAGCAGCTGGCCGATGCTATGCAGGTTGAAACAGAGATGTTCTTCAACCACCTGGTGAAAGAAGACAGCTCGGTCCTGGAGTTATTTACCTCGAATTACACCTTCGCCAACGAAGCGCTTGCACAGCACTATGGCATCCCCGATGTTGCTGGCGACCACTTCCGCCTGGTAAAGCACGCCGATACCAATCGCAAAGGCATACTGGGACAAGGCAGCATTCTCACTTTAACCTCTCACGCCAGCCGGACTTCACCTGTGCTGCGCGGTAAGTGGGTCATGGAGGTATTGTTAGGTACTCCCCCGCCACCGCCACCGCCAGGGGTACCGGACCTTGATGAAACCGAAGGTGTACAGGATGGAAGATTTCTGACCACCCGGGAACGAATGGAAATGCATCGAACCAATCCAACTTGCCGGTCTTGCCATCTGTTCATGGACCCTATTGGCCTGGCACTGGATAACTTCGATGTCACGGGCCAATGGCGAATCCGGGAAAACGGTATGCCATTGGATACTCGCGGCACGTTTTATGACGGTACTGAAATCGCCAACCCGGACGAATTGCAATCCGTACTTCTAAAACGACCCGTACCACTGGTACGCAACTTCGCCAGCAATCTGATGGCCTATGCGCTGGGTCGCCGCGTCGAACACTACGACATGCCAATGGTACGCAGGATTGTTAAAGAAGCGGAAACCAATGATTATCGCGTGTCTTCTTTTATAAAAGGCGTCGTTAACAGCGAAGCCTTCAAAATGAAACGAATACCCGACGTGGAAGCCGTGGTTAGTGTTGGCTCCGCCCCCTTAGACTAAGAGCAGATCAGTCCACGAGTTAAGCTACGAGAAAGCAGCTATGAAATACATCACTGGAAAGCACCTCCCTCGCCGTACGTTCTTAAAAGGTATGGGCTCGACTATCGCCTTACCTTTTCTTGGCGCCATGGTTCCTGCGGGCCATGCCGCCTCCCGTACAGAAGGTTTATTGAACCCTACCCGTCTTATTGCAATCGAGATGGTGCATGGCGCGGCAGGCAGTAATGAATGGGGCGCTTCACAATATCTTTGGGCACCTGAAAAAACCGGCAGTGAATTCGATCTCACTCCCAGCGCCTTGTTGCCCATGGAGCCTTATCGGGATTACCTGACGATTGTCAGCAATACCGATGTGGCCAATGCGGAAGCCAAGACGCAGAGCGAGATCGGTGGCGACCACTTCCGTTCCAGCGCTGTATTCCTTACCCAGTCTCATCCGAAACAAACCGAAGGTTCGGATGTATTGGCGGGCACATCTCTCGATCAGCTGTATGCGCATCAGTTTGGCCAGGATACGCCGATCCCTTCCATGCAACTCTGTATTGAGAACATCAACCAGTCCGGCGGCTGCAACTATGGCTACACCTGTGTGTATACCGATTCCATTAGCTGGGCGTCTCCCAACGAGCCCCTGCCACTGATCCGTGATCCACGCTTGGTGTTTGACCAGTTGTTCGGCGCTGGCGGCACTGCGGAAGAACGGCAAATGCGCAGGCGCACCGACCAGAGCATCCTGGATTGGATAGGCAACCGCGCCAGTGATCTTAAAAAACAATTGGGCCCGGAAGACCAGCGACGTATGGACCAGTACCTGACCAATGTCCGGGAAATCGAGCGCCGTATTCAGCAGATAGAAAACCGTGCAAGCAGTGGCGAACAAGGGAACATACCGGAAGCACCGTCCGGTGTGCCTGAGTCTTTTGCCGAGCACGTGGAGCTGATGTTTGATCTGCAAGTGCTGGCCTTTGCCGCGGATACCACGCGTGTTTTTTCATTCAAGATGGGACGTGATGCTTCGGCTCGTGTATTCCCGGAATCCGGAACCGACAAACCTTTCCATCCCTGCTCCCATCACGGTGGCAGCGAAGAAGGCGTCACGGATTTTTACAAGATCAACAAATACCACGTCGGCATGTTGCCTTATCTGCTCAAGAAACTGGAGTCCACAGTGGAAGGCGATACTCATCTGCTGGACAAGACCATGGTGATTTATGGTTCACCCATGGGTGACAGCAATCTGCACAACCATAAGCGCTGCCCACTGATCGTTGCAGGTGGTGCTAATGGCTCGCTTCAAGGCAACCTGCACATTAAGGCCCCGGACGGCACACCTATGGCCAATGCAATGCTAAGTCTGTTGCATAAACTCGGTATGGAAGACGTGGAGAGTTTCGGTGACAGCACTGGCACTTTGTTGAGCTAACCAGTCTACTAAGAGCAGCCTGATCTATGCGCAATCTCACCCAACAATTGGCGGTCATTCTTACCCTGCTGTTCTTGCCACTGACATCGGCGCTCGCCAATTCCATGGTGGCTGATGCTGCGATGGTGGAAGACATTGAACGTATCACTCAACTACTGCAGCAAGGTGAAGACGTAAATACCGCGCAAGGCGATGGCATGACTGCTATTCACTGGGCTGCAGAAAACGACAACGGCGCGATCGCCGAGCTGCTCATTGCCGCAGGGGCCAACCTGAACGCAACCACTCGCATGGGGGGCTACTCCGCCCTGCACCTGGCCAGCAAAAATGGTGCTGCCGAAGTCGTAAGCGCCTTGCTGGCAGCTGGTGCTGACGTCATGGCTAAAACCTCAACCGGTGCAGTAACACCGCTTCACTTTGCTGCTGCTTCAGGCGATGCGGATGTTATCAATCGATTGGTGAAGGCTGGTGCCGAGGTGAACGCCGAGGAGGCAGTGTGGAACCAGACACCGTTGATGTTTGCCGCCGCCGGCAATCGACTCAACGCGGTAAATACATTAATCGAACTTGGTGCGGAGCTTGAGGGCACCACCAAGGTGATTGATCTGGTCGCTCGCCACGCCGAAGACCTGGTCGCTAAAAAGCACAGGGATCAAGTCCTGAATACCTTTCGTGAAGAGAGTGGTTCTGAGGCAGGCACCTGGGCACCTGACCCCAGTGAAGTCACCGCAGCGGTACAGGCAGCCCGAGAATATATAACGCAGCAAGAAGTGGATGTTGAAGAGGTTGCGGCGGATAAAGAGATTGGTCGATCGCTTAACTACACCAAGCTTGTCAGCACACAGGGCGGACTGACTCCTCTGTTGCTTGCTACCCGGGAAGGACTGCCAGACGTATCGATGGCGCTGTTGGACGCAGGAGCGGATATCAACGCGGTAGGTGCTGGCGACAAGACCAGTCCTGTCCTGATGGCGATCATTAACGGACACTATGATCTGGCACTGACTTTATTAGAGCGAGGCGCAGATCCAACACTGGCCAGTGCTGCTGGTACTACGCCTCTTTATGCAGTGATCAACACCCGGTGGCTGCCCAAGGCCCGCTTTCCACAACGGCAAGCCTATTTGCAACAGCAGTCTACTTACCTGGATTTGATGAAGACACTGCTGGATGCTGGCGTCGACCCCAATGCGCGGCTCACCAAACACCTGTGGTTTATGGAATACACCAACGCCTACCTGGATCTGGATACCAATGGCGCAACACCGTTCTGGCGCGCTGCCCACGCGCTTGATATTGACGCAATGCGGATGTTGATCGAATACGGTGCCGATCCAAACATAGCCACTATCAAGCCGACAGAGAGATCCAATGTTAGTGGCTTCAAAGAAGACCCTTGTGTCCAGTTTTTTCATTTTACCCTGCACTGCAAAATCGCAGATATCTTCGATGGGCTGTTTGGTGATCCTTCAGGCCTGCCACCGGTGGAAGAAGGCGGACCGGGCATTTACCCAATCCATGCGGCGACAGGCCACGGCTATGGCGTTGGATTCGCCGCAAATTCTCACCGCTACGTGCCCGATGGCTGGTTAGCGGCGGTCAAGTACCTGGTAGAAGAGCATGGCGCAGACGTTAATGCGCGGGATCACGACGCCTCAACTCCGCTGCACAACGCAGCTTCTCGGGGTGACAATGAGTTGATTCACTATCTCGTTGAGAAAGGCGCGGATGTACAGGCAATAAATCGCAGGGGACAAAGCACGGCCGACCTGGCTAACGGACCTGTACAGCGCACGCAGCCTTACCTGGACACTGTGGAACTGTTGGAGAGCCTGGGCTCGATCAACAACGACAATTGCGTGTCCTGTTAAACGATAATCGAACCTGACTGACTTCTTCTTTTTCTTTCCTCCCAACTCGCACCCCCTCCGCCACAGAAAAAAAAGCAGGACTTACTGATTGGGAGCCTTTGTTCCGTCCACAAAAGGACCGCTTTCGGGCGCCAAAGTTGTCAGCGCAGCAGCCCCCACTTCGCGACCATGCAGCCCCTGTACATCTGCATCTGGCAGGTAAACGAATACTCTCCAGGCTCGGCCGGGGTAACAACAATCTCTTTGGGAATATTGATCGGCAGATCGGCACTGATTCCAAGGCGCTCAAATACGACTTTCTCTGCGCACGGGCTTGCATCCCTGCGCAGAAACCGCAGCGTAACTTCCTTACCGACCTCGACCTCAATCCGGGCAGGCGAATAGGTGCCGCCCTCCACCAGGATGTCGACGACGTTCTTCAGGACCCGCTGCGCTTTTGGTTCGGACAGCCAGAACCACCAGATGACCAGCACGATCACCAAGACACCCGTCAGGTTGACCGCGAGGACATTCATGAATAATCCCTCGCCTTAAAAAAGCGTAAGCGATTTGCATTGCTTACAACGGTCAGAGATGACATTGCCATCGCACCGCCCGCAATCATCGGGTTGAGTAATATTCCGATAAAGGGAAACAGCACGCCAGCTGCTATCGGTATACCGAGCGAGTTATAGACAAAAGCCCCAAACAGGTTTTGTTTAATGTTGCGCACCGTTGCTCGAGAGATATTGATTGCATCGGGCACGCCGTGCAGCGAACCGCCCATCAATGTGATATCCGCGCTTTCGATCGCAACGTCTGTACCTGTGCCGATCGCAAACCCGACGTCTGCCCTCGCAAGGGCCGGCGCATCGTTAATGCCGTCGCCAACCATGCCAACTCGCTCGCCCTGTTGCTGCAAACTGGCGACCTTGGCCGCC
>CAJQNP010000220.1 GCA_905479705.1 uncultured Gammaproteobacteria bacterium | reverse complement strand
GCGCCCAGGTGGGCAATGTTGGCGACAAACGTTGTATAGGTAATCCAGCCGAGGACGCTTGGACCGACAATCAGGCCGGCCAGAATTTGTCCGACTACCGCAGGCTGGCGGAGCAGCGCGGAGAGCAAGTGGCCTGCCAGGGCTACGGCAAGTAACAGGCTCATCTGGAGCTCGATGGACTCATGCATGGAAAGAATTACCTCTATCTGTTGGATGCACTGGCTACAGATTCAAGGCATATTAGGTATCAGGATTTCCCATATAGCAATAGGCTGTGAAAAATTCAATTGATCCCGCTAAGCAATCCGGTGATTATTCGGCAATATCGATTAACGGACAGGATCCGGCCTTTCAAACGGGTGCTAAAGCTGAACTCAAATGACTGTAAACAACCTTCGAAGTCCCGCAAAAGTCAACAGGCTCGTTCTGCTGCAGCGTATTGTTCATGAAGTCAGCGCAGCATCAGACCTGCACGAAGCAGCGCGCATTATCGTAAAGCGGGTCAAGCAAGCGATGCGGATGGATGTCTGTTCCATCTATCTTCTCAACCCCGCTGACCAAACCCTTGTTATGTCTGCAACAGAGGGATTGACTCCCGTGGTGGCTGGAAAGGTACGCCTGGATTGCGTGGAAGGTCTCGTGGGTCTGGTGGTTACACGTTCGGAACCTGTGAATGTGCGTGATGCTGCCCGTCACCCGCGTTTCAAATCAAGCCCTCAATGCGAAGAAAACCCGTACCACGGTTTTCTTGGTGTTCCTGTAATGCATCGCGGGGAAATGCTTGGGGTGATTGTGGTTCAGCAGGCACATGCCCAAAGATACCGGGATACTGATGTTGCCTTCCTGGTAACACTGGCAGCGCAACTGGCAGGCGTGATCGCGCTTGCCAGGGCCGCGGGAACAATCAGTCTTTTTTCGTCCGACCAGGGAGAGCATGAGTATTACGTGGATGCCATCGCCGGTGCGCCCGGCGTCGCAACAGGTACGGGTGTGATTAATTTTTCCCCCGCATTGCTCGACAGTGTTCCTGACCGGGTCCCTGAAGACATGCAGGCAGAAGAAGCAGCGCTGCGTGCCGCGGTAGGTGCGGTGGTCACCGAGTTGCGCCAGCTGCATTCGGACTTTGAGGGTGCATTACAGCCAGAGGACCGGGCGCTATTCGAGGCGCTGGCCATGATCGCTTCCAGTCATACGCTGGTAGAGGCAGCAGTTGACAGGATTCATTCCGGGAACTGGGCACCCGGTGCGCTGAGGGAAACAATTGCAGAGTATGCTAACCAGTTTGCAACAATAGAGGATCCCTATCTCAGGGAACGTGCTCGTGATATCGAGGATATTGGCAGGCGCATACTTGCGCACCTTGAACCATCCGAAAATGAGCAGATCGACTATCCCGCGCGGTCAATCCTGGTGGCAGAGGATCTGGGCCCCGTCGATATCGCCAGGGTGCCGGTTGAACGCCTCGCCGGCGTGATCTCCGCTCACGGGTCGGCTTTATCGCATGTCGCCATTCTGGCCCGCGCCATGGGGATCCCGGCGATTGTCGGTACGGCGGGCGTGATTGCGGTCAGTCAACTCGATGGAAAGGAGCTGGTGCTTGATGGTTACCGTGGCCGGCTGCACGTCAACCCGGGTAGTGCATTAGTCGACGAATATTCACGCCTGATACGCGAGGAACGCGCGCTGTCACGCGAACTGGCACACCTGAGAGACCTTCCTGCCGAGACGCCCGACGGGTTTCGTGTGGCACTCTATACCAATGCCGGTATACAGGCGGACCTGGGGCATTCGCAAGCTGTTGGTGCCGAAGGCATCGGTCTGTATCGTACAGAACTCCAGTACATGCTGCGTGATCAATTCCCGGGTGAGGAAGAACTACGCGTAGTCTATCGTCAGGTGCTTGAAGCCTTTGCGCCTAACCCGGTAACACTGCGCACGCTTGATGTCGGTAGTGACAAGACGTTGCCATATTTCCCGGTTGAGGAACCGAATCCTGCGCTTGGCTGGCGGGGTGTAAGGTTCGCACTGGATAACCCGGTCATTTTTATTACGCAGCTGCGTGCCATGATTCGGGCATCGGCAGGGCTCGAAAATCTGCGGATATTGATACCCATGGTAAGTAGTGTTGAGGAGGCAGATGAGGCCATTCAGCTGGTGCGGCGGACCTGGGAGGAGCTGGTCAAGGAAGGAGAAACGGTTACCCTGCCGCCTTGTGGCCTCATGATCGAAGTACCCTCTGCTGTGTGGCAGGCAAGCAGTCTGGCCCGTTACGCAGATTTTTTATCTGTTGGTACCAACGATCTAACACAATATTTGATCGCTGTAGATCGCAGCAACGGGCGGGTTGCCTCTCGATTTGAATCCCTGCACCCGGCTGTGATAGGTGCGCTGCAACATGTTGTTGCAGTCGGCCGACAGCAAAATATACCTGTTAGCATCTGCGGCGAGGCAGCCGGTGACCCGGCCATGGCAATATTACTGCTGGGGATGGGGATAAACAGTCTCAGCATGAGCGCGAGTGATTTGCCGCGCATCAAGTCCGTGATACGAACCATCACCCGTGAACAGGCACTGTCTCTGCTGAATGATGTGCTTCAGATAGAAAGGGCAGCTATTATTCGAGAACTGCTGACCGGTGTGTTGGTCAAGGCAGGGCTCGGTGGCCTGGTGCGTGCGGGGGCATAAATTACAGATTTTTTATCGGGGACATGATGCTACCGCCGCCATGGAAAGATACCTGCTTCATGTACGGCAGCGTTTTACCGATCACTGAAACTGCGAGCTGTGCAACTATCCGGTTTCGGGGATTAACCAGCAGCAACCTGTAGCGCATCGTCTCCGGCCAGATCAATAGACTCACCGGCCCTGAACTGCATTGCTTGAATGGACTGTGATCTGGGTGAAAGGAATAACCCAGCCTTCCAGGTTACAGGTCTCTACGCAGGCTTGTTGTACCATGCGTTGAGCCCTGAAATAGGCTTTCGCCGCGCGTCCATTAAGGATAAGGTAAATCTGGTAGTCCAGTGAACTGGCGCCAGCCTCCTTGAATTCTACCAGAATGTCCTCAATGTCATCTTTCATCCCATCCTTTTCAAAACGAGAGACTATTGCTTCTCGCAAGCGCTGCGGAATTGTGTCAAGGCAGATCGGTTGATGCTGGTAGTCAACTCCAAACGTGCAGGAAATACCAAAGCCCTCACGCGATAGATTGCGTGTATTCTGACCGAGAAATTCGTTTGTACGGAGCTGGACCTTACTGTCCCTGACAGCCACTTCGACAACCTCGATTGTCTGACGCAATACCTTTCCATAACTTCCGTCGGCAAGCAGGACAAATTCTCCTGGCTGGCATGGAAACCACGGTTCCTGGCTGACGGGACGTGAAGCAAGCGAATTCATATCGTGCAGGGGTAGCCGCACGACGCCCTCGAGGTCGGGGTTTTTCAATACAGAGTAAACGCTGAGTGACTCCACGGTGTATGGAATGCCGTTCAGCACGAGACGTTCTTGCTCTCGCACGGGTCCGACGCCGAGCAAGAGGCGTAATTCGGCAGCATAACGGGGCAGGGTCTGCCGTAAAGTGAGTGCGGCGCCCGCAAGTGCGAGCAAGGCGAGCGTGAGAAACAGTACATCACCACGAACATAAAATACCATGAGTATGCCGATTACGATGGTAATTGCCGTGGTGAGTCGGTAACTATAGAAAACCAGCGGGGCCCGCGTGATTCCGATATCCTGCCGGGCTCGATAGAGCCACCGCCAGTATATTGTGATCAGTACCTTGCAGACCAGCCAGACGGCCACACTGACAAGCGTAGCCAGTAACAGGGTCAAGCCTCGACCACTAAAAAACTCTTTGAGTGCGGCCCCGGCAGTGACGTACCACGCGGTGCCCTCGGTTTTAAGACTGGTAAGCTTGAAACGTGTTATCTCCAGTGCGCGCAGTACGTCATCCCTGCGTTGTTCCCAGTCAATCATCAACTGGTTTATCGGTTCGACCGCCGCTTCCGGCAATGTCTGTTGCCTGAAAGCGCTGATTGATTCGATCGCTTTCTCGATCACCACCAACTGATCTTCATATTTTGCAGAGTCCCTCCGCAAACTGTCGATCTGGCGTGGCTTTGCAGTGAACTCCTTGAGTGTTGAGAGCAGTGGCCTGCTTATCTGCTCGATTTCGACACGCCAGTCGATTACTTCTCCAGGTTGGTCTGCAAGCACTGACAGGTTGACGCCACCGAGCGCGATATGTTCGAAAGCCAGTTGCAGGCTGGCTATATCCTTGTTTATGCGTTCAATCTTTTGTTCAAGCGCCAACTTCTCGGAGGCATCCCCGAGTACTTTCAGTTGTTCTCTGAGTTCGCGAACTGTCTTGCGTTTTATTTCAAGGGATTCCTGGATGTCCGCCAGGTTTTCAACCGCATTTAGCGGCCTGTCGTTGGTTCCATTACTAACAGCACTGCCCATAGCCTCCTGTGCGAC
>CAJQNP010000219.1 GCA_905479705.1 uncultured Gammaproteobacteria bacterium | reverse complement strand
TGGGTTCCAGCGGTGTCGTCAGCAGCAGGTCGTAATCCACCCTGGATTGCTCGGCGGTGACCGAGGGCGGGTTACTCGAGCAGGCCGCCAGCACCACCAGGACCAGCACGGCCAGCAGCAGGAGTTGATACGGCAGGCGGGTGTGTGGCGGGTGGTTGTGACAGGACATCATGGAAAACTCCGATCGGGTTTGCTGTACGAAACAGTAGCAGAAACGGGATAATTATTGACCAGTATTTTCGGGAAAAATTGCGCCATGCCCGTATAAAAATTACGCCCGGCTGGTTGCAGCCGGGCGTAACCCTCGACAGCGTAATCCGGGTATGGCGGCGCTTCCTAGTGTCCTCTGGAAGGTTGGTGGATCACCCTCATGTACGGACGCACGTTATCCCAGCCAGCCGGGAATTGCTCCCGTGCTTGTTTATCAGTTAATGCCGGAATGATTATGACGTCGTCGCCGTACGACCAGTTTACCGGTGTCGCCACATCGAAGTCCTCGGTCAGCTGCAATGAGTCAATGACTCGCAGGATCTCCTCGAAATTGCGTCCGGTGGTAGCGGGGTAGGTCATCATCAGCTTGACCCGTTTATCGGCGCCGATGACAAACACCGCGCGCACCGTTTCTGCGGCGGCGGCGTTTGGATGAATCATCCCGTACAGTGTCGCGACGCGTAGATCCTCGTCTGCGATCAGCGGGAAGTTCAAGCTGTACCCCTGGGTCTCCTTGATGTCGCTCGCCCATCGTTTGTGTGCGTCGAGGGGGTCGACGCTCAGACCGATGACCTTGACATTACGCCTGTCGAACCTGGACTTCAGCCGCGCCACCTCGGCAAGCTCGGTGGTGCAGACCGGTGTAAAGTCCTTTGGATGTGAAAACAGTACCGCCCAGTCGCCATTCATCCAGTCGTAGAAGCGGATGCGGCCTGCTGTGGTCTCAGCATGGAAATCCGGCGCTGAATCGCCGAGCTGTAGTGACATGCGGTACCTCGATTACATCGGTTATTTCTGAATCAACAGGCTATAAATTAGGACATGTGCCGCAGAACCGCCAAGCAATTCTATTTATGAAAGCGGCAGCTAATATACGAGGGTCATTTTATGCGGGCACGGCGTTTAGCTGATTTATCTATCCTCATGAGGGAACAGCGAACCCTGCAGGCGGCAGCCGGATTGCTGCTGGCAGGCATGCTGGTCTGGAACCCGCTACGGGCCGCGGACATCCTTGAAAACAGCCTGGGCATGCGTTTTATCCAGGTCCCGGCCGGCAGCTTTACCATGGGCACCGTTGAGGTCGAGGCGGCGCGCATGGAGTTCCCCGAGCCAAAGCCGGACGATGTCCTTGACGAGACGCCGGCGCACACGGTGCGCATCAGCGCGCCGTTTTACCTCGGTGAGACCGAGGTAACCCAGGACGCCTGGTACCGGGTCATGGAGAACCGGCCGGGCGCGGTCGATTACTGGGCGCGCGATGACTGGGAGACGCTACCCATGGCAACTGCCTCGTGGTACATGGCGCAACGCTTTGTGGAGGAACTCAACAAGCTCGACAGGGACTACCGCTACCGGCTGCCGACCGAGGCGGAATGGGAGTATGCCGCGCGTGCGGGCAGTCACGGGCTGCGCCCGGTCGCGGAGACTGAACTGGAGCGCCATGCCTGGTTTATCGATAACTCCGGTGACGAGCCTCGCCCGGTTGCCTCACGCGAGGCAAATGCCTTTGGCCTGTATGACATGCTGGGTAATGTCTGGGAGTGGGTGGCTGACTGGTATGCAGCGGATACTTACGCCAGGTCAGATGCGACCGATCCGCAGGGGCCGGGCGAGGGTTTTGCCAAGGTGCGGCGTGGCGGATCCTACCACTGCCCGATTCGCCTGTTGCGCCCCGGCTACCGTGCGGCAAACAAGCCGGGCACGGCCTATAGCGTGCAGGGATTTCGACTGGTGGCCGAACGCAAACACATGCAGTGAATGCATCGACAGGCAGGCGCGCCTGTGTTGCGCGGCTTGCTGCAGGTCGTTATGGCAGGGTTGCGAAGGGTTGTGCTATGCCTTGCTGTTCACCATGCGCGGGTACTGCCACTCGCTGACCGTATGCCGCTGTATCAGGTCGACGACGTGTGAATGTCCCCTGGCGCTGGCGATCTGTTCGGCCGTCAGCCCATCCTCGTTGTGCAGGGTGTAATCGGCATGGAAGCCCAGTAACAATGACACGAGGCCGGCGTTGTTGTGTTGTGCCGCGAGATGCAGGGCGGTATCACCCTGGCGTGTGCGGGCGTCCATGTCGGCACCGCGACTGAGCAGGAACTCGCAAACCTGGTTGCAGCCGTTGATTGCACAGTTATGCAGCGGCCGGATGTTTTCTGCCGGGTCCATGACATCGATAGCGGCGCCCCCATCGACCAGGGTACGAACCACGTCGACGTTGTCCGTCATCGAGGCAAGGTGCAGCGGGGTCTGACCGCGCACATTGGCGCTATGCAGATCGGCGCCATTCTCGATGAGTGTCTTCACGGTCTCATCCTGCCCCTTGCTGACCGCACGTTGCAGGGTAGCCTGCTGCTTGTTCTTGCGGGTCTTCCCGCGCGGCCTGCTCAGCAGAAAGACCAGGTAGGGGGCCGTGACCCATAACCAGTTAACCGGGTTATCGAGGTTGCCGTAAAATTGCAGGTAGTAATCTGTGACCGGCAACAGATCATCGGTCCCGCTATACCTGTCCAGCAGGCTACTGGCCGCCCAGAGGATGCCCGGGACGAGAAAGATTCCGAACAACAGGCGGTTTATCAGGTAGATAAATTCGGTGGTGAGGCGTTTCATGGCAGACGGCTTAAATATTAAATAGTAATAATATACTAATACGAGAAACGTCAAATTACCAGCGCAATTTTGGCTGCGCGACAAGTCCGGTCGATTCCGGGGCAGGTCCGGGTCACAATGAATCGCGAAGCGGTTGTCCTTGTTGGCATGCCAGCGTGGTTTCCGCTTGAAGCGGCTTGACGTTTACCCGGACGGCGCATATGTTCACGCCTTTCTCGCACAGGACAAGGCATAATAGGCGAGTAAACGCCACCGGGACTGTCTGATCAGCAGGTAGAAGAGACGTGAATTCGTACACAGATTCGCAACAGCACTTTCGCAGTAATCGCAAACACCTTCGAATAGCTACCGAGTTAAGTTGCCAGGTAGGGCAGCCTGGCGGCAGGCTGGACACGGCGCAGGTGCTGGACCTGTCCAGCGGCGGTTTGAAATTCAGGTGTTCCCAGGCCATCGTCAACAACATCATTCCGGAAGGTGAACGCACGGTTGGCCTAATCATGGATGTCATGGTTGATGTGCAGTTCAAGCTGACTTCGGAAACGAAACGTGCCAACGTCATCAAGACGACAGCGCGTATCGTGCATTCCGAGCGCCTTGCCCAGGATGTCTTTCATGTCGGTGTGCAATTCACCGCGCTGGGTATGAAGGAGACCCAGCAACTCGAGGCGTACATTCAGGACCAGGGCCAGGCCGCGGACCAGTAACCTTGTCCAGCCAGCGCATAGCTGACACACCCGGACAACAGACTGGCGCCACTGGATACCCGTTTTCTCCGGCATCTCTGCATAATTGTGTCCGGCTATCCAGCCGAATGGGCAGTAATGGCATGGAGGAAAGCAGGATGTTGGTATTGACACGCAGAGTAAACGAGACGGTCATGATCGGTGACGACATCACGGTGACGATCCTGGGTATCAACAACAACCAGGTCAGGCTTGGCATGAAGGCACCCCGGCGTGTGCCGGTACACCGTGAAGAGGTCTACGAGAAGATCCGGCTGCAAGGCGTGCCTGATACAGGCACGGATTGATCAACCGGGGCGCCTGTCACTCAGGCGTTTTCGCGGTATACACCCGGCGATTTCCCGGTCCAGCGCTTGAAGGCGCGCGTGAAGTTGCTGGGCTCCGAGAATCCCAGCAGGTAGGTGATCTCGCCAATGCTGCGGCTCGAGTCGCGAATGTAGCTCAGGGCAAGTTCCTGCTGGGTGTTACTCAACAGTTCCTTGAAGCTGGTGTCCTGGTCACGCAGTCGGCGTTGCAGGCTGCGCAGGCTGGTGTTCAGCTTGACAGCAATATCACCCTGGCTGGGGCGTCCCTCCGGTAACTCCTCGATGATCTTTGAGCGCACCTGCATGGTGATGTTTTCGCGGTCGAAGCGCGCGAGGTAGTCGATCACGGTCTGGTCATTCATGCGCGCCAGTTCCGGGTGGGCCGTGGACAGCGGCGCCAGTGCCCGGGTCCGCTCAAAGCTCAACAGGTTACTCGTGGTCTCGAATTCGATGTTTGAACCGAACAGGTCATGGTAGGGGCGAACGTCCCCGGGTGTCGGGCGCTGCAGGCTGGTATGCACAGGCAGGATGTCGTCGCCCGCGGTAATCTGGCACATGCGCAGGAAGACGGCCACGCCCAGGTCGCTGGCCGCATGGACAAAGTCTGCTCCCAGGTCCGGCAATGTCATGCGCAGATCTACCGTCTGTGCATGTCCTTCAAGACTGAATTCCGGCAGGGCATTGATGAGGTGCGAGAAGCGCACCAGGCGTCCGAGGACATCGTGCAGGGTGTCACTGGCCAGGCAGGCGAAACCCAGTCCATGCAGCGCGGCTGGCTGGAAATGCCGGGCAGCGGCCAGACCCAGCGCCGGGTCGCCGGTTGTTTCAAGCGCAAGACGCCACAGGGCCTGCATGTGGACCGTGGGGATGCGTGCATTGGGATTGCCGACGGATGCCGGCTCGATACCTGCCCGCTGAAACAGCGGCACGGGATCATGGCCGAGATCGAGTAGTGTGCTCTCGAGCAGGGCGGCCACGCTGCTCAGGGTGGTGATTTCCGGTGCAATTGTCATCAGACCCTGTTTCCTGTGCGCGGTGACAAGTCATTGGCACCTTGCGATTAGCTCATAATAACAATTAATGACTACTGTGTGGCTGCTTGCAGGCCGCATGCCGCGGCCTGCGGAAATCAAGTGAGTATCCAGTGCCAGCAAATAAAATAAACGTCGGCGTCTACAGCCTTGCCGAACTACCCATCGATTACTTGTCCCGTCTGGGGTGTCCCCTTGAGCAGGTCTGCAATGACCAGAAGGTTGCCCCGGTCTATCGGGACGTCTTTACCAGCGGTATCAAGGCCTACCAGCTGGTTACCTACCGCAACCTGGTTCGCGAGCACTACGGTCGCGGTGTCGCACACCAGGTCGGCACATACCAGCAGCGTTTGCTGGAGAGGGAGCCGGGAGGGCACTCGCTCGGGCACTCCGTCAGGCTGATCAATGCGGCACTCGACAGCGATACGGTTGCTGCGGATACCGACCAGGGCAGGATGGAAATCCCCATCGAGATGAACGTGGCGCTGTCGTTGCTGCTGGGTGCCGATTCATCACCGCATTGCGTCAGTCATCCGGATGACCGCATCACCGAAATCAGCAGCATGGATATGGATGTCGACTGGGTTTTATCGAGGTGCCTGAGTCGTGCACGGGAAAACATGCAGAATGTCTTCATGCCCCTGCTGGGCTGTATCAATTCCGGTGTGCGCGTTGATTACGTGGAGGCCTACCTCAAGGACCGGCTGGCAGTTAACTAGTCCCGTGCAATTGCGGGTGGAGGCATTCCATGATTACGAAGCTGCTGATTGTCGCATTGATTATTGCTGTTGTGGTGCTGGCCTGGAGGCTGTTGAACAGGCACTGGTCACGCGAGGTGTATATCCGGCGCGACTATGAGAAATACAAATCCCTGGATGAGCAGGTCACGGCCGGGGCGATCGATGTCGAACCGGCTAGCAGAAGTGAACACGCTGATCGGGCGATCAACTGACGATCAGGTAGACGCCCAGCACCATCAACACGCCGGCCACCAGGTTTTTCCCCAGTCCCTTTTCGCTGAACAGCCACGCACCGTACAGCATTCCAAACAGCAGGCTGGTGCGCTTCACGGCAATCATGTAGGCCACCTCGATGTGTTCAATGGCGTAGAAGTGGGTGACGACCATGAGTGCCATGAAAAAACCCACGGCAAGGTGTGCAACCGGGTGACGCCCCAGCGCGCGCCAGCTGGATACGTCGCGCGAGGCGAACAACACGGCCGACGCCGCGCCGATAATCACGAAATAGAAGGGTCCGAAGAAGGCCGGTGTCACCTGCAACAGTGCGCCCTTGCTGGTCACGGATGTCAGGCTGTAGATCGCCGCTGCTGCGAGCATCAGGCGTGAACCGCGCTCGCGGGTAATGGCACGAAACGGCGCCAGCACATTACGCCATGCACCATCCTGTGCGGTTTCCAGGTTCAGGATCCACGCGCCGGATACCACCAGCAGGATGCCGAGGAAGCCGGTCGGGCTGACCGTCTCGCCCAGCACCACGTAACCCGTCAGCGTGTTGAAGACCGGTGTAAAGGCAAGGTAGGGCAGGGTCAGCGACAGCGGTGAATCGCGAATGGCATGCATGTACAGCCACATCGCCGCCAGTTCCAGCGGGATGCTGACACCGACCCACCCCCAGAATGCCGGCGACAGCGCTGGCCAGGTCTCCCGGAGCAGCAGCGGCAGCAGCAACAGCCCCGCCATGCCAAACCGCACCAGCACCAGTTCCCCGGGCCGGTAATGACTCAGATAGCGCTTCGTCAGGGTGTCCGCGGTCGCGAAACAGAACGCGGACAGTAATGTCAGGGGGATCCAGTGCATGGCGGGCAGTATATCCGCTGGCTGTTTCTTCGTGGCTGATGCCTGGACCGGTCCGTCAGCAGTTTTCACCGGCTGCTATGCTTGTGGCAAGGCAAACCACCGGATGAAGCCATGCGAGTCAAGTCTGCAAATTTGCTGTTCTCCGTTGTGCTGGGTCTCGCCTGTGTCCCGGCGACTGCCAGCGATGACCTCGAGGCATGGCTGGAATCGGATGATGACGGCGATGCGCAAGCGGTCAACGAGGGCGAACTGGAATTCCTGACCGATCCGCAGGGACGTCGTGTCCTGCAGACCAGTAACTGGCTCAGCGTGACGCACAGCAGCCTGCAAACCGGCTGGGTCGAGTTGCAGCAGTGCCAGGCGAACCTTGATCCGGTCCCGGCCGTCGAGGTGGTGTATCGCTACCATGGCCTGCGTGACCTGCAGCTGGTCTCCAGTAAGAATGTCGCGCGAGCGTGGGTGGCCGGCAACAGCGTGCAGCTGGAGGATGTCACTGAAGGCGGTGAAGTCTGTATCCGCGCCGCAGTGCAAGTGCTGCGGCCGAATGGTCAGGGTGGCTATTCATTGCAGAGCGGACCCTTTCACCGGCGCTTCCTTGATGGTTATTACCCGGTGCAGCTGGATTACCGGGTTCGCTGGCCGGCGGATCGATTACGGCTGGCCTCGGTGCAGCCAAAGGCGCAGACAGGTTACGGGGTGCGAAAACAGCGAGGTGAACTGCTTATCGACACCCTGTTCGAGGGCAAGCTGACGATCGAGGTGGGCTTCGACAGGACCGGTGAGGGGCGCTGAGGCCATTGCCTTGCCCGGTTCCCTGCTACCGCGGGGCAGCGGCGCGGCTTGTGTCCTGAAATACACTAAAAGTCCGTTTCCTATAAAATACGCAGTATTACGAGAATATCCTGATGCCCGCTATCGCCATTCCCCAGGCCGACACCGCCCTGTACGACTACCCGAAGTACTGGGCGGAGTGTTACGGCACTGCTGATTTCCTGCCCGTGTCGCGGGCCGAGATGGATGCGCTCGGCTGGGATTCCTGCGACATCATCATCGTCAGCGGCGATGCCTACGTCGACCAGCCGTCGTTCGGGATGGCGGTGATCGGCCGGTTGCTGGAGGCGCAGGGTTTTCGCGTTGGCATCATCCCGCAACCCGACTGGCACTCGAAGACTCCCTTCATGGCACTGGGCAGGCCCAACCTGTTCTTCGGTGTCACCGCCGGCAACATGGATTCCATGATCAACCGCTACACGGCCGATCGCAAACCGCGCTCGGACGATGCCTATACACCGGGCGGGCAGGGTGGCGCACGCCCGGACCGCAGTTCACTGGTTTACTGCCAGCGATGCCGGGAGGCGTTTGCAGACGTGCCGATCGTGCTGGGCGGTATCGAGGCCTCGTTGCGACGCATCGCACACTACGATTACTGGCAGGACAGTGTGCGCCGTTCCATCCTGCTGGATGCGGGCGCGGACATCCTGTTGTATGGCAATGCCGAACGCGCGATTGTCGATATCGCACATCGCCTGTCACTGGGCGAGGCCATTGAAACCATGACCGACGTGCGCGGCACGGCGTTCATTCGTCGTGACACGCCCGGGGATTTCGATGAGATCGACTCGACGCGTATTGACCGCCCCGGCCGGATCGACAAGATCGTCAATCCCTATATCAATACGCAGGACATGGATGATTGCGAGCGGCAGCGTCGTAATGCACAGCAGTTCGGTGTCGATGAAACGGGTGCGCAGATCGTCAAGTTCACGGTGCCGCACAGGCTGGATCGCGGCAAGACCGTCATACGCCTGCCGTCATTCGAGAAGGTACGCAATGACAAGGCGCTGTATGCACACGCCAACCGCGTGCTGCACCTGGAAACCAATCCCGGCAATGCGCGCGCACTGGTACAGCAGCACGAGGGCAGGGACATCTGGCTGAACCCGCCGCCGATTCCGTTGACAACCCGGGAAATGGATTACGTCTTCGGCATGCCCTACCAGCGGGTCCCGCATCCGGTTTACCAGGACAAGAAGATTCCGGCCTGGGAGATGATCCGTTTCTCGGTAAATATCATGCGCGGCTGCTTCGGTGGCTGCACCTTCTGCTCCATCACCGAGCACGAGGGCCGCATCATCCAGAACCGCTCACAGGAATCGATCCTCAACGAGATCGAGGATATCCGTGACAGGGTCCCCGGGTTTACCGGTGTCATCTCCGATCTCGGTGGCCCGACTGCAAACATGTACCGCATCGCCTGCAAGAGTCTCGAGATCGAGGCGGCCTGTCGCAAGCCGAGTTGCGTGTACCCCGGTATCTGCCCGAATCTCAACACGGACCACTCGGCCCTGACGCAGCTATATCGCAAGGCGCGTGGCCTGAAAGGCATCAAGAAGATCCTGATTGCCTCGGGCCTGCGCTATGACCTGGCCGTCGAGAACCCTGAATACGTGAAAGAGCTGGTGACGCACCACGTCGGCGGCTACCTGAAGATTGCCCCGGAACATACCGAGAGCGGGCCGCTGTCGAAGATGATGAAACCGGGGATCGGTTCCTACAACACATTCAAGCGACTGTTTGAGAAATACTCGAAAGAGGCCGGCAAGGAACAGTACCTGATCCCGTATTTCATCGCCGCCCATCCCGGGACAACCGACGAGGACATGCTCAACCTGGCGCTCTGGCTGAAACACAACGACTTTCGTGCCGACCAGGTGCAGGCGTTCTACCCGTCGCCGATGGCAACCGCGACGGCCATGTACCAAACCGGCAAGAACCCGTTGAAGAAGGTCAGCTACAAGAGTGAGACGGTCGCTGCCGTGAAAGACCCGGCGCAACGCGCCTTGCACAAGGCGTTTCTGCGTTACCATGATCCGGATAACTGGCCGCTGCTGCGCGAGGCACTCGGGAACATGGGCAGGGCAGACCTCATTGGTGATGCCAGACATCAGCTCATCCCCAGACACCAGCCGGATGACAAGTCGGCGTACCGCTCCCCGCGCCGGAAAAACTCGGCCACTGCGCATCAACGTCGGACCAGGGGAAAGAAGGCGCTCACGCAACACACCGGCCTGCCGCCGCGGACACAACGCTAGCGCCATTGACCTGATGCCTGCCTTGTAATCATGGATGTCGGCACACTCATTGATCAAGGCAAGATCCTGCAGGCAATCGGCGGGCTGGGCCTGTTCCTGCTTGGCATGATCATCATGACCGAGGGGTTGCGGGCACTGGCCGGTGATGCGATCCGTGCCGCACTGATGCGCTTCACCTCGAGCCCGGCCAGCGGTGCCATGACCGGCGCGGTCAGCACGGCAATCCTGCAGTCATCCAGCGCCACCACGGTCGCCGCGGTCGGTTTTGTCGGCGCCGGCCTGATGACCTTCACCTCGTCGCTGGGCATCATCTTTGGTGCGAACATCGGCACCACCATCACCGGCTGGATGGTCGCGTTGCTGGGTTTCAAACTGAAGCTCGGCACCGTCATGCTGCCACTGATCCTGCTGGGTGCCGTCCTCAAGCTGTTCGCCTCCGGCAAGTGGGCGGCGAGCGGTTACACGCTGGCCGGGTTCGGGCTGATCTTCGTGGGTATCGGCGCGATGCAGGACGGCATGTCCGGCATGCAGGGTCTCATTACACCGCAGACCCTGCCGGATGATACCTGGCTGGGCCGCATCCAGATTGTCATGCTCGGTGCAGTGGCAACCATCATCACGCAATCGTCCAGTGCCGGCGTGGCAGCCACGCTGACGGCCTTGCATGCCAGCGCCATCAGTTTCGAACAGGCGCTCGCACTGGTAATCGGTATGGATATCGGTACGACCATTACGGCCGTGCTGGCGACCATTGGTGGCACCACGGCGGCAAAGCGCACCGGCATATCACACCTGATCTATAACCTGATCACCGGTAGCGGTGCCTTGCTGCTGATCACGCCCTATATCCTGGTCCTGCTGTATTTCGCCCCGACGGCCCTGGCGGCTAATGCGGAGCTTTCACTGGTCGCGTTTCATACCCTGTTTAACATTCTGGGCCTGATCCTGATACTGCCGTTTACCAGCCGCTTTGCGCGATTCATCGAGCGCCTGGTGCCTGAAAAGCGCTCACCCTATGTCCTCGAGCTGGAGCAGAGCCTGCTTGAAACGCCGTCACTGGCGCTGACGGCGGTGCAGAACGTCGCGCTTGTTGAATACAGCCTGCTGTTAAACCATGTTGAAGCGGTGCTGGACCCGGGCCAGAGTGGCAAACGTGCCGACCTGCCGCGCATGCAGGCCATACTTGACGAGACACATGCCTATCTTGATGCCATCGCCCCCGGCGGCAAGGATGATGCAAGCCGTATTCGCATGCTTGATCTTGTGCATACGCTGGATCACCTGCAGCGTCTGCACGAGCGCTGCGAGGAAGACGAGGACCGTGCCATCACGGCAAGGGAGACAAGGGAGCTGTCCTCGATGCACGGCCTGCTGGCCCACATGGTGCACGAGGTGGTCGAGACGATTGGCAGAGAAAACTGGGACAACATCGTGCGTCATTCCCGTGAAGCCGAGCAGACGCTGTCACAGCAGATCGACCCGCTGCGCGACCTGATCGCAAGCCGTGTTGCCGATGACAGCCTCAACGTGCCCGAGGCGACCGATTGCCTGGAGGCAATACGCTGGCTACACCGGGTGTCACACCATGTCGCACGCATCAACTACCACCTCGAGAATGCCTTGATGGATAGTGGCAAGTAGGCAAGGGCAGGGGTTACGTCAATTCGCGCCTGTACCCGATCAGGCGCCGGGCATAAACAAGGCGCTCCTACGACAGTAGCCTGCAGTGTGCGTCATTTTCGGTTTGTAGGAGCGAACCGTGTCCGCGACAGAGACTAACCCGGTCGCGCATGCGATGCGCTCCTACAGGTGTTTGCTATTGCGTAGGAGCGCCTTGCAGGCGCGAATCGCCAGTGACCGGGTACAGGCGCGAACCGCTAGCGCCTGGCCACCCACGCACCCTCGAGGTCGAGGGTCTGTTCGATCGAGGCCACCTCGGCCCTGGCGGCGCGGCTGCTTTCAAAACCGGTGACGCGGACGCGGTACATCGGCTTGTCATTGATCATGACCCTGAAGACTTCCGCATCAACACCCTTGTCCTTGAACAGGGCCAGTTTCTTGTTGGCCGTTGACTTCCAGGTGTAGGAGGCGAGGTTGATCACCCAGTCTCCCTGCCTGGCCACGGGCATGATCGGCTGCTTCACGGCCGTGCTGGCCTGTGCAGTCTCCGCCGGTGTTGTGTCCTCGACCGGGCTGGCGGATTCGGCCAGGGCGATCTGCGTGGTCTCTTCTGCCACGGGTGTTTCCGCTGCGGTTTCTTCAGGTGCGGGTTCGGGTTCGGCTGCAGTTGCTGCCTCGTCTGCATCTGCCTCCGTGGGCGCCGTGATCGCAGCCGTGTCTTGGGCTGTCACTGCGGCGGCTGCCATTGCTGACTCGTCAACATCGGCTTCTGTCTCGGAGGGTGCAGGGACCGCGGTGTTTTGAGCTGCGGCTGCCACTGCTGACTCGTCAACATCGGTTTCTGTTTCGGAGGGTGCAAGGGCTGCAGTGTCTTGAGCTGCGGCTGCCGCTGCTGACTCGTCAACATCGGCTTCTGTCTCGGAGGGCGCAGGGACCGCGGTGTCTTGAGCTGCGACTGCCACTGCTGACTCGTCAACATCGGCTTCTGTCTCGGAAGGCGCAGGGACCGCGGTGTCTTGAACTGTCACTGCGGCGGCTGCCACTGCTGACTCGTCAATATCGGCCTGTGTTTCGGAGGGCGCAGGGACCGCAGCATCCCGGGGCGCGGCTGTTGGCGTCAGCGTGGTTGCCTCATCAGCACCTGCCTCCATTCCTGTCGATGCAACAGTCGCGCTGTCTTCAGTCATGCTTGTCGAGTCGGTCGTCGTCGTGTCCCCGGGTAGCGGCTCTGTCTCGAGTGAGGTCAGCGTCAACATGTCCTGTGTCTCGCCCGTTTCGGCCCCGGCAGGGCTGTCTGCTTCGATGCCTGTCGCAACATCGGCCAGGGCTTCCCCGCTGGCCCCGTCACTGGTCATGGCCGTCTCGTCGACAGTGACACTGCTTGCGTCTGCCGCGGCGGTTCCGGCTGCAGGTGCCACTTCATGCGCAAACGGCGGTGGCGTGGTCTCGATGGCCGCGATGACCTCGGGTTTGTCCTGCTGCGGGTGGCGTGTGTACACGGTGGTGGTGACCGACTTCTCGGTGACAACCGTTTCTATGGAGACAGAATCAATGTTGCTGTCGGCAGGCGACGGGGTGGGTTCGCTTGCGCTCACTGCTTCAGGTTCTTCTGATGCAGTCCCGGCAACGGCCAGTGCAGGAACGGCTGTCGCGTCCACAGGCGGGGCAGTCGCGACGTCGCTGTCAACGCCGGCCATTTCAGCGTCGGCCGCCACCGGTGTCGTGCTGGCTGACCCGCTACCGGCAGCCGGTGCCGTCATTACATTCAGTTCATCGACATCCCGAATAATCTTCTTGCTGGCAACGGGTTCCGCTGCCGGACTGACGGAACGCGTCCTGTCAGTAATGGGCAAGGGCTGGATGCGGATGTCTTCCTGCGCAATCTGCTGTGTCTGCATGTGCGTGTAGTAGACGCCGCCAATTCCGACCAGCAGGGTGGCGAGGGCCAGGAAGGCAAGCAACGATAACAGCCGATGACCGAGGCTGTGGGCACCGCGTGAACCATAGATGCGCCGGGCGCTGCCTTCCCATACCCGGCTGTTGGCCTGGTTGCCCGACTCGTCCCAGTGTTCCCACGGGCGCGGGCCATCGGCGAAACCGTCGCTGCCCTTGTCGTGCATTTTTTGTTCAAACCTGTGCAGTTCTTCTTTGCTTTTCGGTGACATGTATCAGCTATCCAGTCGCTTGTATTTGATGCGGTGCGGCTGGTCGGCGTCTGCGCCCAGTCGGCGTTTTTTGTCTGCCTCGTAATCGGCATAGTTCCCCTCGAACCACACCACCTGGCTGTCGCCCTCGAAGGCGAGGATATGTGTTGCAATCCGGTCGAGGAACCAGCGGTCATGTGAAATCACCACGGCGCAGCCGGGAAAGTCCAGCAGGGCTTCTTCCAGGGCGCGCAGGGTCTCCACGTCGAGGTCATTGGTGGGTTCGTCAAGCAGCAGCACGTTGCCGCCACTCTTTAATAATTTAGCCAGGTGCACGCGGTTGCGCTCGCCGCCGGACAGGTTGCCGACGTGTTTCTGCTGGTCGGTGCCGGAGAAATTAAAGCGTGACACGTAGGTGCGCGAATTCAGCTCGTGTGCACCCACGGTGATGATGTCCTGGCCGTCGGAGATTTCTTCCCAGACCGTCTTGTTGCTGTCGAGGCTGTCACGACTCTGGTCTACGCAGGCGATTGACACGGTCTCGCCGATGCGCAGTTCGCCGCTGTCCGGTTGTTCGGTGCCGGTGAGCATGCGGAACAGCGTGGTCTTGCCGGCGCCGTTCGGACCGATGATGCCGACGATGCCGCCGCGCGGCAGGTTGAAGTTCATGTCCTCGTACAGCAGGGTATCGCCGAAGCGTTTGCTGATGTGGCTGGCCTCGATCACCAGGTCGCCGAGTCGCGGACCGGGTGGAATAAACAGTTGCTTGGTCTCGTTGCGTAGCTGGGATTCCTGCGAGGCAAGCTCCTCGAAACGTGCCAGGCGTGCCTTGCTCTTGGCATGGCGACCCTTGGCGCCGGAACGCACCCATTCCAGTTCGGCCTTCATGGCCTTCTGCCGGGCCGAGGCCTGTTTCTCCTCGACCTCCAGTCGCTGTTCCTTCTGTTCCAGCCACGAGGAATAGTTACCTTCCCAGGGGATGCCGTGGCCACGGTCCAGCTCGAGTATCCAGCCGGCGGCGTTGTCGAGGAAGTAACGGTCATGGGTGACGGCGACGACGGTACCGGGATATTCCACCAGGAAACGCTCCAGCCAGGCGACACTCTCTGCATCGAGGTGGTTGGTGGGCTCGTCCAGAAGCAGCATGTCGGGGTTCGACAACAGCAGCTTGCACAGGGCTACGCGACGGCGTTCGCCGCCCGAGAGTTTCGTCACGTCGGCGTCCCAGGGCGGCAGCCGCAGTGCCTCGGCAGCGACATCCAGCTTGCGGTCGATGTTGTGTCCATCGCTGGCCTGCAGGATGTTCTCCAGCCGTGCCTGCTCGGCGGCGAGTGCCTCGAAGTCGGCATCCGGGTCGGAGTAGGCCGCATAGACGGCATCCAGCTGCGCCTGTGCATCGGTCAGGTCTGACAGTGATTCCTCGATGTTGCCGCGTACGTCCTTGTCCGGGTCCAGCTGCGGTTCCTGTGGCAGGTAGCCGACCTTGATGCCGGCTTGCGGGCGCGCCTCGCCCTCGATCTCGGTGTCTTCACCCGCCATGATGCGTAGCAGGGTCGACTTGCCGGAACCGTTCAGACCGAGCACACCGATCTTTGCACCGGGGAAGAACGACAGTGAAATATCTTCAAGGATCTTGCGCTTGGGCGGGACGATCTTGCCCACCTGGTTCATGGTGTAAACGTACTGCGCCATATATACGGTAATCCCGGAACGTGTTTCTGAGGACGCACATTATAGGCGCCGGACTCGGGCGGGCAACCGCAATGACACATTTTCCACGAGGCATCCCTTGCCGCCTGCCGACCGGCTGGGGCTGGTTCATTCGACCCTCGGGGGATTCCTCGTGATATGTCATTCGCTTACAGCCGTTGGCCGAATGAATTCGGCCCTACAGGGGGGTGCTTGCGGTTCAATGCGGAATGGGGTGTTGGCCGAATGAATTCGGCCCTACAGGGTGGCGCTTGCGGTTCAATACGGGGAGGGGGGGTGGCCGAATGGATTTGGTCCTGCGGGGTGGCGCTTGCGGTTCAATACGGGGAGGGGGTGTTGGCCGAATGGATTTGGCCCTGCGGGGTGGCGTTTGCGGTTCAATACGGGGAGAGGGGTGGCCGAATGAATTCGGCCCTACAGGGTGGTGTGCTTCAAAACGGGGGGTGTAGGGTCGAATTCATTCGACCGCAGGGCTGCAACACGAGGTTGGGCTGCGGGGGCGAATTGCTTCGGCCACGGGACGTATCAGCTAGTGCACCAGCGGGTACTGCTTGTCGAGCCATTCTTCCATGCCGTTGCGAAACCACAGGACATCGCTGTAACCGCAGGCAACGGCCACCGCGGCTGCCTTGGCGCTGCGACCGCAGCGAATGCCGTTGCAGTAAAACAGCACCGGGGTTGCCTTGCCAGGCACGACCTCGGCGAGGGAGGCGCAGCTGGTATCCGTATCCGTCAGGCTGACAGAACCCTCGATGAAGCCGTCGGTGCGGTCTGCGGCAACGCGCGAGTCGATCAGGATCAGCCCCGGCATGTCGCTGGCCGCCTCGATCAGCTGCTCGCTGTTGACGATGCGCGTGCCCGCGACGGTTGCCGGGCTGACGATGGGTTTCTCGATGCTGTCTGCGGCCCCTGCGGGCGACCACGGGATTGCTGAAAAATAAATTAATAACAGCAAGCTGCGGGTTATAGTTGGCATGGTCTCGATATTTTTATGGTGGTCAGGTTGCTGCATTATAGTATTGAAGGGGGTGCATGTGTCGGGCCCTCCTGGTTCATACTCGAGGCGTCATTCCCGCGCGGGCGGGAATTCATAGAATCAACCCAATGTGCTAGCGACGACTGGATTATTCGCTACGCTCACCCTGCGGGCCGCCCTTCGGGCGTTCAACGCGCTGCGCGCTTTTGTCCCACCTGCGCGGGAATGACGGTAATCAGCAGGTGTCAGGGTCTGTCGGGCCGTATGTGTTTCCAGCTGGTTGTAATGAACTATTCATGTAGTTTGGAGTAATGATGTCCAAGTCGCCCTGTGTGTACATCGGTGAGGCACTGGCCGCATACGGTTTCGGTGCCGGGCACCCGTTCGGACCGGACCGGCTGGATGCGTTCTGGCAACATGCCTGTGAGCACGGCCTGGATCAACGCGTGCGGCTGTGTACACCGGTTGCGGCAAGCCGGGATGAACTCGCCCGTTTTCACACCGACGACTACATCGATCGCGTGATCCTGCAGTCGGAAACCGCTGAAGGCTACCTCGACGGCGGCGATACGCCTGCGGTGGCGGGGATCTACGACGCTGCCCGGGTCGTCGTCGGCAGCGTGCTGGACGCCATCGAGCGCATACTCGAGGGCGAGTGTCCGCGTGCCTTCGTGCCGATCGCGGGCCTGCATCATGCGCGCCGCGACAGTGCCGCCGGCTTTTGTGTGTTTAATGACTGCGGCGTGGCGATCGAGACATTGCGAAGCCGGCACGGCGTGCAGCGCATCGCCTATGTCGATATCGATGCACACCACGGCGACGGGGTGTTCTACAGCTATGAGGGAGATCCAGGGCTGATCTTCGCCGATCTGCATGAAGATGGTCGCTTTCTCTACCCCGGAACCGGTAACGAGGCCGAGACCGGCCGCGGTGCTGCCACCGGGACCAAGCTGAACATCCCCATGCCCCCGGAGGCGGACGATGAGCGGTTCCTGGCCGCCTGGCAACGCGTGGAGGCGTTTATCGATGCGCGGCGGCCGGAATTCATCCTGTTGCAATGCGGTGCGGACAGTATCGCCGGCGACCCGATTACCGACCTGCGCTACAGCCCCGCGGCACACCGCCACGCGACACAGCGGCTGCTGGTGCTGGCCGAGCGACACGCGCAGGGGCGGCTGCTTGCCATGGGCGGGGGCGGGTACAACCGCGGCAACCTCGCGCGCGCCTGGACGGCCGTGCTTGAGGCCCTGATCAGCGACTGAAACCGGTTGTTTCGTGGTGGAGACCAGCGGGATTCTGTATCGCATGAACCTGCCAATTCGGCTATTATCTGCTGCTCCCGGGATCCGGGCTATTTCTACCCACTTCATAAGGTTATAGAAAATGTTTGATCAGGATATGCAGATAGCCGGCTACGATGACGAACTCTGGGCTGCCCTGCAGGGCGAACGCCAGCGGCAGGAAGATCACGTTGAACTGATTGCCTCGGAAAACTACGCCAGCCCGCGGGTGATGGAGGCACAGGGGTCCGTGCTGACCAACAAGTATGCCGAGGGCTACCCGGGCAAACGCTATTACGGTGGCTGCGAGTACGTGGACATCGCCGAGCAGCTCGCCATCGATCGCGCCAGGGCGCTGTTCAATGCCGACTATGCCAACGTGCAGCCGCATTCCGGGTCACAGGCCAATGCCGCGGTGTATCTTGCCGTGCTAAAGCCGGGCGACACCATCCTCGGCATGAGCCTGGATGCGGGTGGTCACCTGACCCACGGCGCCAAACCGAACTTCTCCGGCAAGATCTTCAACGCCGTGCAGTACGGCCTGAACAATGACACCGGCGAGATCGACTATGACCAGGTCGAGGCGCTGGCAAAGGAACACAAGCCGAAGATGGTCGTGGCCGGGTTTTCCGCCTACTCGCTGAAGGCCGACTGGCAGCGCTTTCGTGACATCGCCGACAGCATCGGCGCCTGGCTGCTGGTCGACATGGCGCATGTGGCCGGTCTGATCGCGGCCGGCCTGTATCCCAGCCCGGTGAATATCGCCGACTTCACCACCACCACGACACACAAGACGCTGCGCGGTCCGCGCGGTGGCCTGATCCTGGCGCGCGCCAACGCGGAAATCGAGAAGAAACTCAACTCGATGATCTTTCCCGGCACCCAGGGTGGCCCGTTGATGCACGTCATCGCCGCCAAGGCGGTTGCACTGAAAGAGGCCATGGAGCCGGCCTTCAAGGTATACCAGCAGCAGGTGATGGACAATGCGCGCGCCATGGTCGAGGTGATGCTGTCGCGCGGTTACAAGGTGGTCTCCGGCGGGACCGATGACCACCTGTTCCTGGTTGACCTGATCGACAAGGGCATTACCGGCAAGCAGGCCGATGCGGCGCTGGATTCAGCCAATATCACCGTCAACAAGAACGCGGTACCGAATGATCCGCAGTCACCGTTCGTGACCAGCGGGATTCGCGTCGGTACACCGGCCATTACCACGCGCGGTTGCGGCGTGGCAGAGGTGCAGGAACTGGCCGGCTGGATGTGCGACGTCATGGACGATGTCGAGAACGAGGAAACCATCGCCAGCGTGCGCAACAAGGTGCTTGAGCTGTGCAAGCGTTTTCCTGTGTACGCGAACGCCTGATCCGCAACCATGTATTGCCCCTTTTGCGGAAAGCAGGACACCAAGGTTATCGATTCGCGGCTTGCCAGCGAGGGCGCACAGGTGCGTCGGCGTCGCGAGTGCCTCGACTGCGGCGAACGTTTCACGACCTTTGAATCACCGGAGCTGGTGATGCCGCGCATTATCAAGGGCGGCGGTGCACGCGAGCCCTTTGACGAAGACAAGCTCACGGCCGGCATGATGCGCGCGCTGGAAAAACGCCCGGTGGAATCCGAGCGTGTCGATGCCGCGATCATGCGCATCCAGCAACGCCTGCGTGCCAGTGGCGAACGCGAGATTGCATCGCGGCAGCTGGGCGAGTGGGTGGTCAACGAATTGCGCCAGCTCGACCAGGTCGCGTTCGTGCGCTTCGCCTCGGTGTATCGCAGCTTTGAAGACGTGAATGAATTCCGCGAGGAGATCGAGCGACTGGAACAGGAACCGACTGCGGAAGACACCAAGGACCAGATATCGTTGTTGCCGGATGACTGAGTGTGTCAGGCGTTCATTAATTCATCAGTAATACTGTGAAAGTGTTATCCGTCGCTCCCGGTCTATTCCTGCTGCATTCCCGTCATTCAACATGAATCCCGCAAACGATCAAATGTACATGGCACAGGCACTGCGCCTGGCAGAACGCGGCCTGTGGACCACCGATCCGAACCCGCGTGTCGGCTGCGTGCTGGTCAGGGACGCTGAGGTCGTCGGCGAGGGCTGGCATGAAAAGGCCGGTGAGCCGCATGCCGAGATCCATGCCCTGCAGCAGGCCGGTGAGCGGGCCGCCGGAGCGACCGCCTACGTGACACTGGAACCGTGTTGTCACCAGGGACGCACGCCGCCGTGCACCGATGCACTGATCACTGCCGGTGTCACCCGCGTGGTTGCCGCGATGCGCGACCCGAACCCGCAGGTTGCCGGTAGCGGCCTGCTGGCACTGCAGCAGGCCGGTATTGAAACGGCCGTCGATGTGCTGGCCGTTGAGGCGCAACAGTTGAACGCCGGTTTTGTGATGCGCATGCGCACGGGACGTCCGCACGTGCGCTGCAAGCTTGCCATGAGCGTCGACGGGCGCACCGCGATGGCCAGTGGCGAGAGCCAGTGGATTACCGGCGCGGCGGCACGTCGCGATGTGCAGCGGTTGCGTGCGCGCAGCTCTGCGATCATGACGGGTATCAACACCGTGCTGGCCGATGACCCGTCACTGACGGCGCGACCGGGAGACCTGTCGGAAGAGGAGCTGGGTCAGCCGTGGCGGGTGGTGCTCGACAGCCGGCTGCGCATGCCACCGGCTGCAAGGTTGTTGAACAAGCCGGGCAGGACGCTGGTGCTGACGGGCGTAACGGATGTCGACCGGCACGCACAGCTGATGCACGCGAACGTCGAGGTGGTTGCGCTGCCGCTGGTCGACGGCCGGCTCGATCTGCAAGCGGTCATGCAGCACCTCGGTGCGCTGGAGATGAACGAGGTGCACCTGGAGGCGGGCGCCGGTCTCTGCGGGGCGTTGCTGCAGGCTGGGCTGGTGGACGAGCTGGTGATCTACATGGCGCCGCACCTGATGGGTAACGCAGCGCGCGGCCTGTTTGACCTGCCGGGACTGGACACGCTGGCGCAGCGGGTGCAGTTGAAGATAACCGATATACGCGCAGTCGGTGAGGACTGGCGCATCACCGCCACGGCGGCAAACCAGAAAAACGTGTAGCAGCGGCTTGTAGCCGCGAATTTTGTTGAATAGATATTCGCGCCTGCAAGGCGCTCCTGCAACAAGGCGAGAGTGGTGCCAGGTTGTTAACTGTAGGAGCGCTTCGCGAGCGCGACTGAATCGGCCGATAGACGTGCGGCTGGTGAGGACTGGCGCATCAGCGCCTCGGCGGCGAACTGGAATAGCGTGTAGGAGCGGCTTGTAGCCGCGAAGTTTGTTGAATAGATATTCGCGCCTGCAAGGCGCTCCTACAACAAGGCGAGAGTGGTGCCGGGTTGTTAATTGTAGGAGCGCTTCGCGAGCGCGACTGAATCGGCCGATAGACGTGCGGTTGGTGAGGGCTGGCGCGTCAGCGCCTCGTCGGCGAACTGGAATAGCGCGTAGGAGCGGCTTGTAGCCGCGAAGTTTTTCGAAACAGCAATCGCGGCTACAAGCCGCTCCTGCA
>CAJQNP010000218.1 GCA_905479705.1 uncultured Gammaproteobacteria bacterium | reverse complement strand
GGCGTAGGTAATCGGGCCGGGCAGCGAGATCGCCCGCAGTCCCTGCGAGCGCTGGTTACCGAGGTCGTCGATAATCAGCGCAATACCTGGCAGGCCGGGATTGACTGTATCGCGTGGCGTATCCGCGAACGCGCTAGCGCTCGACTGAACCAGCCAGATGGTAACCGTAATACACCATATGGCCAGATTCGATCGCATCGGCAACAGGTTTACTGCATACGTTCCTGAAGGATGGCGAGCCCCTTCAGCAGGTTCAGTGCCTCATACAGCATGTAGTCATCTGAAGCCGACAGCGTTTCCTCATCCTTGTCATCGCCGTCCTTGCCGTCCTTGTCGTTGCCATTACCGTTCTCAAGATGACCGGTCAGGTTCGCTTCCTTCAGTGGCTCGATGTCGCGGTCTACCGAGGCAACCTTGACGCTCTCGAGTTCGATATCCGGCGTTATACCTTCCGCCTGAATTGAATTGCCTGACGGTGTGAAATACCGTGCCGTCGTCAGTTTCAGTGCCGATTCGCTGCTCAGCGGCAGGATCGTCTGCACGGATCCCTTGCCAAAGGTCTTTACGCCCACAATGATGGCGCGCTTGTGGTCCTGCAAGGCACCGGCAACGATCTCCGAGGCAGAGGCCGATCCCTGGTTCACCAGCACGACCAGCGGCGCACCGTCGATAACGTCATCCGGGGTGGCGTTGAAACGCAGCCGTGAATCGGCAATACGACCCTCGGTGTAGACAATCATGCCTTTCTTGAGGAAGGCATCCGAGACCGCAACGGCACCGTTGAGTACGCCGCCCGGGTTGTTGCGCAGATCAAGCACCAGACCGTCGAGCGCCCCCTTGTTTTCCTTTTTCAGATTATCGATGGCATCGACCATGTTTTCCGCCGTCTTCGACTGGAACTGCGAGATACGCAGATAGCCGTAGCCGGGCTCGAGCATGCGGGCGCGCACGCTCTTTACCTTGATGATGTCGCGCGTGATACTGATCTTCAGGGGCTGGTCAAGACCTTCACGCACAATGGTCAGCTCGATGTCGGAGCCCGGCTTGCCGCGCATGATCTTGACGGCCTCGTTGAGCGTCATACCTTTTACCGGCGTGTCATCAAGTCGAATGACCAGGTCACCGGCCTCTACACCGGCGCGCTGTGCAGGGGTGTCATCGATCGGGGCGATCACCTTGACGAAGCCGTTTTCCATGCCGACCTCGATTCCGAGACCACCGAACTGGCCGGTGGTACCCACCTGCAGCTCGGTAAACTGTTCTGAATCCAGGTAGGCTGAATGCGGGTCCAGGCCGGACAGCATGCCGCGGATGGCGTTTTCGATGAGTTCCTTGTCATCCACGTCGACGACATAATCATTCTTGATACGACCAAAGACATCACTAAAGGTACGCAGCTCCTCGACCGGCAGGGTCGCCGGGGCAGTGTCGCGTTCAGCGAACACGCCGTGTCCTATGGAGACCAGTACACCGGCGACCAGGCCGGTCAGTACCAGTAGTGAATTCTGAAATTTCGGTTTCATTGATTTATTCCATACAGGGTCAACGGTCAATGCTGTGGCGCTGCTAAAAACAACCGGGTATTACCGTCGACAAGATAGCAGGACCATATCACAGCACCGGTTACAGCGGTATCGGCGCTGCCTGCAAAAGCTTTCAGGGTGCGGAAATCAGCCCTTCTCGTGGTCAGACATTCAGCACGCGGCATAATTCCTTGGCCAGGCAGTTTTCACCGATTTCCTGCCTGTAATGCCACCGGCTGCCCCTTGAACCAGCTGGTCGGGTTGAAGGGTTTGCCGTTCTTGCGCAGCTCCAGATAGAGTCCGTCGCGCAACTGGCCACCGCTGTTGCCGGCCGCAGCCACCACCTCGCCGCGATTCACCCAGGCACCCACCTCCTTGTAGAGGCTGCGATTCTGGCCATACAGCGACATGTAACCCTCGCCGTGATCGATGATCAGCAGCAGGCCGAAGCCACGCAGCCAGTCGGCAAACGCCACCCGTCCGCTGGAGATGGCGTGCACGTCGGCACCGGCTACCGAGGCAATGAAGATGCCGCTGGACTTCAACTCGCCGGATGCCTGCCTGGCGCCATAGCGGCGCGTAATGCGTCCCGCGACCGGCCACTGCAGCTGTCCCTTGAGTTTGCGTAACGAGGTAGCACCGGCATCTTCAGGCGGTACCGTGCGCAATGCCCGCTGCAAGGACTGCAGCAGGGCCTGTACGCGTTGTTCATCCTTCTGCAGAGTGGACAGTTCACCCGAACGTGACTGCAGGTCACTCTTCAGGCCAGTCAGCAATGCCTTGCGCTCGGCCTGTTGTGTCGACAGGCGTTCGGAGCGTTCTGCCTGCTGCTGCCGGTTACCTGCAATTTCCGCCTGCTGCTCAAGCAGCGCGGCCTCGAGCTCGTTGATACGGGCGACAGACTCACGCACTTCATGCATGCGTCCGGCACGTGCGCGAGACAGGTAACCGTGATAGGTCAGCATGCGGCTGACCCCGGCCGGGTCCTGCTGGTTGAGTAATAACTTGATGCGCTGTTGTCTGCCGGTGGCGTAGCCGGAGCGCATGTCCTGTACAAGCGTGGCGCGCAGCCGCGTGAGGGTTTCGCGTTCAGTTGCACGTTCTACGTTCAGGGATTCAATCTTGAGCTTCGTCTGCTGCGCCTGTATCTGCAGTTGATGGAGCTCGGCGCTGATGCCGCCAATTTCTTTTTCCGTCTTCTCCAGCGACGTTTGCAGGTCATCACGCTGGCCTCGCATGCCGTCGATCTGTTTCTTGATCGAATCGATCTGCTTGCGCAGCTGCTGCAGATTTTCGCTTTGCCGGGTAATATCATCGGCTGCCGCAGCAGTACCCGGCACAAACACGCCTGTGCAAACAATAATCAGCAGCAGGGTAATGAGCAGGTGCGACAGGGACAGGCGCGTACCCTGGAGTGGTCGGCCGATCGGCCAGCAGCTGTCAGCCATGCATGTCAGCGACAGCTTCCTCTGCGTTATTTTCATCCGCCTCGAGCAACAGTTCGACCAGCGATGAGCCGGTCATATCAGGCGGCAGTGGCATATTCATCAGGCTTAGCATGGTGGGCGCAATATCAGACAAGGCACCGTGCTCCACCATCTGCGCCTCACGTCCAACGTAGACCAGTGGAACAAGGTTAGTAGTATGCGCGGTATGGGCCTGTCCCGACGTATCGTCCTGCATCAGCTCGGCATTGCCGTGATCGGC
Source organism: uncultured Gammaproteobacteria bacterium (assembly GCA_905479705.1). Lineage (GTDB taxonomy): Bacteria > Pseudomonadota > Gammaproteobacteria > UBA9214 > UBA9214 > UBA9214. The sequence goes on along the minus strand of CAJQNP010000218.1, from coordinate 20,262 downwards.
GGTGACCAGCATTTCGCCACCCACGTCCTGCAGTGCCGGGACAACCCGGCCAAGGCAGCTGTCGATCGCCTCGATCGCCTTCACGGCAGCATCAAACTTGCCGGTATGACCGACCATGTCCGGGTTGGCATAGTTACAAATAATCACATCGTAGGTGCCGCTCTCGATTGCCTCGACCAGCTTGTCGGTCACCTCCGCGGCACTCATCTCCGGCTGCATGTCGTAGGTGGCGACCATGGGCGATTTCACCAGGATGCGGTCTTCGCCCTCGAACGGCTTTTCCACGCCGCCGTTGAAAAAGAAGGTCACGTGCGCGTATTTCTCGGTCTCGGCAAGCCGCAGCTGTCGTAAGCCGTTGTTGGCCACATATTCGCCAAACACATCCTTCAGGCGTTCTGCCGGATAGGCAACCGGCACATCGAACTCGGCATTGTATTCGGTAAGGCTGACAAAACTGCCCAGCTTCGGCTCGCGCTCACGGGTGAAGCCATTAAAATCCGGTTCAATGAACGGGCGGGTTATCTGGCGGGCGCGATCAGAGCGGTAATTCATGAAGATGATGACATCACCATCATCCACGCCGACCGGTTGGGTACCCGCGGGAACGATGGCGGTGGCCTTGACGAACTCGTCACCTTCATCACGCGCATACGCCATGTCCAGCGCGCTGCCGGCGTCTTCGGCCTGGTACCCGGCCTTGCCCTGGGTAATCAGGTCATAGGCCGCCTGTATTCGCGGCCAGCGGTGATCACGGTCCATGGCGTAATAACGCCCGATGATCGAGGCAAAACGGCCGCCGCCCAGTCTGTCGAACACGGCCTGCATGGCCTCGATCGAGGCAGCGGCACTGCGTGGCGAGGTATCGCGGCCGTCCAGAAAGGCATGCAGGTAGACCTTTTTAGCACCCCGCTGCAGGGCCAGTTCGACCATGGCGTGGATGTGGTCTTCGTGACTGTGTACGCCACCGGGTGACAACAGGCCGAGGACATGCACGGCCTTGTCATGTTCAACCGCCTGATCGACGGCATCGGTCAGGGTAAGATTTCGGAAAAACGAGCCGGTCTTGATGGCACGGCTGACGCGGGTAAATTCCTGGTAAACCACGCGCCCGGCACCCAGGTTGAGATGACCCACCTCGGAGTTGCCCATCTGGTCGGCTGGCAGGCCCACGGCCGCGCCCGAGGTGCGAATCAGGGTGTGCGGATTATCGTTCCAGAGCCGCTCCCAGACCGGTTTGCTGGCAGCTGCGATGGCGTTGTACTGCGGTGTCTCGCTGTAGCCCCAGCCATCCAGGATGAGCAACACCATGGGCCTCGCGGCACTCGTTTTGGATGACTTTTGTGGCTTGCTGCTCATCTGTTTAGATCAATTCTAAAGTGCTTCAGTATGCTAATGCCAGCCTCGCTGGCGATTGGTTGGCAGAAACTGTCTGACCCGGGTCTCAAAGTCAATGTTTCAACCACGATAGTGGCCGAAACGGTTTATTATTGTATAATGTTTTAATAATGAATGCAGTAAGCTACAGCTAAATCAGGGATTTCAGGGGCAAATATAATGGTAGTCAGCAGTGAAGCTCTTATTACACGCGAGGAAGATATCGATCGCGCCTCGCGCTCCCTCAAGGCCATGTCCCACCCGTTGCGCCTGAAGATCCTGTGCACCCTGGGCGAACAGGAAGTCAGCGTGCAGGACATCGTCGAGCGCGTCGGCACCTCGCAAAGCAACATTTCCCAGCACCTCGCCATACTGCGCGACAAGGGCATCCTCGCTTCTCGCAAGGACGCCAACCGGGTGTACTACCGTGTCAGTGACTCACGCACATTACGCCTGATCGGTATGATGCGTGAAGTCTTTTGTCACAGCCCCTGAGTTGGCAGTGGCAACACCCGTAACACACCTCCCCACACGACATAAATCAATAACCTGATGGACATGAACCAGCTGATTGAGTTTGCCGGCAATCACCCGGTACTGGTAATGGCGCTGGCTGGCATATTACTGATGCTGGTCCTGTCAGAGATTCAGCAGCACCTCGGCAACACCAAAGAGGTCTCGCCCGCCGAGGCAACCCGCCTGCTGAATCATGAAAATGCAGTCCTGATTGATATGCGCAGCGACAAGGACTATCGTGAAGGCCATATCGTCAATGCCGTGAGTGCACCCCTGGCAGATGGAAAGTTTCCTGCCTCGCTGGAGAAGTACCGCGACAAACCGGTGATCGTTTACTGCCAGCGCGGACAGCGCTCTGCGGGGTATTGCAGTCAGCTGGGCAAGCAGGGTTTCGAGACGGTATACAACCTGCACGGCGGGTTGAATGCCTGGCAAAAGGCGGACCTGCCGCTGACGAAATAAAGCTTGATCAAGCTTATTCATGGCCAACAACTAAACAGCGATAAAAGGAAGGAAACTATCCATGGCGGATGAACAGCAGCCAGCACCTCAAGGCGAGGGTGAACAAAAAGTATTACAGCCCGTAAAGATTTATATCAGAGATATTTCTTTTGAATCGCCCAATTCACCCACCATTTTTTTAAAAGACTGGAAGCCACAGCTCGGCATGGAGCTTGGCAACAGTTTTGCATCAACCAAAGACGGTCACCACGAGGTGGTATTAACGGTAACCATAACGGTTAAAGTCGGCGATGAGACCGCCTACCTTGCCGAGGTCCACCAGGCCGGCCTGTTTGCCATTGCAGGTTTTGATGAGGCTCAAATCGAACGCTTTCATCATGTCTACTGCAACCGGACACTTTATCCCTATGCCTGTGCCGCACTGTCCGATATGGTCAGCCGCGGCGGGTTTCCCCAGTTATTACTTTCACATGTGAACTGGGAGCAAATCTACCAACAAAAAAGCAATGAATCCTGAAGGCATCTAAACAATTCATCATTCAATGAGCACTGGCTAGTTGCTATTCATGAAGCGGATCAACAAGCTCACTTCAGATCATGTTCAATAAAGGCATCACCGTGCTCGGTGCCGGCTCCTGGGGCACCGCCCTCGCCATCCACCTGGCACGCAACGACAACACCACCTGCCTGTGGGGTCATGAACCCGAATTCATGAACCAGCTGGCACAGCAACGTCAGAACCGGCAGTACCTGCCGGGCTTCGAATTTCCGGAAACCCTAGGCATCGAGTCCAGCCTGGAGGCTGCGGTGAAAACGGGCCGTGATGTGCTGGTGGTCGTCCCCAGTCATGCCTTTCGCGAGGTGCTGACCCAGTTGAAAACCAGCCTCGATAAAGACTCGAGGGTCGCCTGGGCCACCAAGGGCCTTGAACACGGCAGCGGCAAGTTCATGGGCGAGGTGTTCGAGGATGTCCTCGGTGACACCTACCCGTCCGCCGTGGCCTCGGGTCCGACCTTTGCCGGCGAGGTCGCCGCCGGCCTGCCATGCGCCCTGACCGTGGCCTCGTACAACCCGGTCTTTGCCAACGACATGGCAAACCGCATGCACGGTGATCGCATGCGCGCCTATACCAGTGACGACATGGTCGGTGTACAACTGGGCGGCACGGTAAAGAATGTACTCGCGATTGCCTCGGGCATTGCCGATGGCATGCAGCTCGGGGCGAACAGTCGCGCCGCGCTGGTCACGCGCGGGCTGGCAGAGATTATCCGTCTCGGCGATGCCATGGGCGCACGCCGCGAGACACTCATGGGCCTGGCCGGCGTGGGCGACCTGATCCTTACCTGCACCGACGACCAGTCGCGCAATCGCCGCCTTGGCCTGGCACTGGGCAGCGGCAAGGCCATCGACGTCGCCCTCAAGGATATTGGCCAGGTCGTGGAAGGCGTGAATACCGCGCGCGAGGTGATGCAACTGGCACAACAGTACCGCGTCGAGCTGCCCATCTGCGAACAGGTCTACCAGGTACTGCAGGAAGGCCTGTTGCCAACCAAAGCCGTCGAAAATCTACTGGCGCGCGAGATCAGGCCCGAGTTATCCAGCTGAACCGGCAAAGCCCTGCTGACGCCACGCCTCGTATACCAGGATCGATACCGCATTTGAAAGATTCAGACTGCGGCTGCCCGGCGTCATGGGAACCCTTAATACCGCTGCCTGACCGAGTGACTGCAACACGTCCCCGGGCAGCCCGCGCGTCTCTGGCCCGAACAGGAAGGCGTCTCCCGCTGCAAACTCCGGCTCGGTATAGTGGCGAGTGCCACGCGTGGATACCCCCCAGAGTCGCGCGGGCCTGATAGACCCGGTAAAGTCCTGCAGCGAGGCGTGTTCCTGTACCGAGGCCAGCTCGCGATAATCCAGCCCGGCGCGGCGCAACCTGCGGTCATCCAGTTCAAAGCCCAGCGGGTGAATCAGGTGCAGGGCACTGCCGGTATTGGCGCAAAGGCGTATGATATTGCCGGTGTTGGGTGGAATCTCCGGCTGATACAAGACGACGTGAAACATCTGGAAACCTTGATTGAATGCAACATTCGACGCTAGTGAACAACGCGCAGCAAGACAAACTCGCCGTGGATTTCTGCGGTCTCTCACTGACTTCCCCGCTGGTCTTGCTTTCAGGCTGCGTCGGCTTCGGCGAAGAATATACCCGCGTCGCGGGCTTTTCCAACACGGATGTCGGTGCCGTTTGCCTGAAGGGCACCACGCTGGAACCCCGTCTGGGTAACCAGCCACACCGGGTTGCCGAAACCCCCGCCGGCATGCTCAACGCCATTGGCCTGCAGAACCCCGGCACCGACCATGTCGTCAACACCATCCTGCCCGCGCTGGACTTCAACGAAACGCGCTTCATTGCCAACGTCTCCGGCTCGACCGTGGAGGAATACGCGGAAGTAACACGACGCTTCAATGACTCGCCCATTGACGCCATCGAGATCAACATTTCCTGCCCCAATGTAAAGGAAGGCGGCGTGACCTTCGGCAATGACCCGGAGATGTCGGCACGTGTTGTGGCCGCCTGTCGCGCCGTCACAGACAAGCCGCTGATCACCAAGCTGTCACCGAACCAGACCGACATTACCGATAATGCACGGCGTTGCATCGATGCCGGCACGGATGGTTTCGCCGTGATCAACACCCTGATGGGTATGGCCATCGATATCGACCGGCGCGTGCCGGTCATTGGCAACAACCAGGGCGGCCTGTCCGGCCCGGCCATCAAACCGATTGCCCTGCTGAAGGTCCACCAGGTCTACCAGGCCTGCAAGGCCCACAACATTCCGATCATTGGTCAGGGCGGTATGGCAAGCGTCAACGATGCCATTGAGTTTCTCATCGCCGGCGCCAGCACGGTCGGTGTGGGCACGGCCCTGTTCTATGACCCCCTGGTCTGTAGCAAGCTGAACAAGGGGATCGTTGCTTACCTCGACCGCCACGAGTTGGCCTCGGTCACCGATCTCACTGGCAGCCTGACCCTCAACAACCCGCCAAGCGCAGCCTGCGCCGGCGGATAGCACCCTGACAGGCCGGCACCTACCACGCCGGTTTGACCCTCCAGCATTAGCTATTTCTAAAGCTCTATTGTGGATGACCGATACGTAATTCTACGTATTCGTGGTCAACCCAGGTTCACATTGAAATAGCGGATACAGACCTGATAATCATCCCAAGGTATGTTATGAAAAGCTTACGCAATCAGTTGGTTACTACATTTCTTCTGGCCGGCATCGGTATGCCTGGCAGCGTCCTGGCGGAATCCAACAGCGCTGCCGGTGCCTCACCCTCGGCCACAGCACGACTCGATTTTCGGATCGTCATTCCGGGCATCCTGCGTTTCCAGGTCGGTGATGCTGGTACCGGCAATATTGACCTGATCGAGTTTCAGCCAACCGGCTCCACGCTGGGTGACGACAGCGACACGGCTGCCACGCCAGGCAGTGGTAACCTGGGCAACGGTGCAGTGACCGTATCGGTGCTCAGCAACGCCGGCCAGGTCACCATTACCGAGGCCAACAACAGTGGTGGCGCAGGTCTTGACAACGGCGCCGGTGACAATATCCCCTACGCGGAGATTCTCACCACCAGTGGCGATGCCACCAACCTGCCAGCACCCGTGCTCTCAAACAATGCCTCGAACTCCTCTCAACCGGTCATCAGTGCGGGTACCAAGGTCACCATTCGCAACTCGACCTGGACCTACAGCTACGACAACAGCACGGTCTATCCCGAGGGCACATACGGTGGCGTCAACACCCAGGGTGGCCGCGTCACCTACACGGCTGCGACACCCTAGCAGCCCTATAGACAACAGCTCGACCACAAGGGCCGTGACTGCATTGCAGTCACGGCCCTTGGTGTTCCGGGGTACATAAAGGTAGCATTGGCGGTGATGAGGACGATGTATCTACCAGCCCCGCAACAACGCACACTGCGCACTCTTGCAGTCATACTATTACTGGGTTGCGCCCTCTGGTCGGCTGTTGCCGAGGCCATCATCATTAATTTGAACAACCGTGCCAGCACACGCCTCGCCATTCGCGTTGGCGGCGGTGGCAACAACATCAGTGTAGTCACTTTCTCGGTACCGGCCACGCAGCTCGGCAACACTACCGACATCACCGGCACGCCTGATATCCGGTTTCGACTCCAGCTTCGCGCCTCGGGTGCCAACCCGGTAACCGCCTCGCTCAGCGTCGACTCGCCGGCCTCGCTGGACAACACCGATATCGCCAGTAGTGACAGCATCCCGTTCTCGGACATCCGCTGGGTATCCCGAGACGGTGACATTCCATCAGGCACGTTCACGGGCACCGGCCCGGGCCAGCATATCGTCGATGTACAAAGCTCCCGGCGATACGTCGACTTTCACACCTTCATTTATGAAAATACGGCGGCACTGGAGGCGGGTACCTACGAGGGCCGTGTCATTTACACCTTTGCAGCGCCATGAAAATTCGCCTCCCCATCCTCCTGCTTGCCGTGCTGTGTCAGCCAGTCGGTGCCGAACGGCTCGATGACAGCCTGTCGACACAGCAACAGTTTGACCTCGAGCTCAACTGGAAACACAGCGGCAACACGGATCAACTCAACGAGCGACAACTGAATGCCCTGACAGCCGAGGCCCGTTATGTCGAGATACGCCTGAATACGGCGCCCTACGTCGGCCAGCAGGGCTCGATCTTTTTAAGCCTGCCGATCGATATCCGCGGCAGCGGTGACTCAACCGCGCTGCGTATGAGCTGGGAAACCAACGGCCTGTTTTCCAGCGGTTCCATCAGTGCCGGTAACCGTGCAAAGGTCTTCGAGGGTGAAATCACCGAACCCGTCATGACAGACGTCTTCAGCCTCACCTTTGACATTGATGCACGGCAGGTTTACAACACCCTGCGTTTCCAGCCCGTCTTCGAGATCGAAACCTTCTGAAATGCGTAAAACTTATTCACTACTGGTAATTCTCTTCTGCCTCAGCCTGTTCAACACCGCGCAGGCAGCCGGCTTTTCGGCCATGGTTTCACCGCCGCGCTTTGAGCTGCAGGGCAAACCCGGCGAGGTGATTCGTCAAATCGTCACCATTGAAAATGGTGGTGACGTCGCGGCAAGCTTTGCGATACGCACGGCCGACTGGGACCTGTCCGCTGACGGCGCCGTCACCATTCATCCCCCCGAGCTGCAACCAGGCAGCTGCCGTCCCTGGGCGCGACTGGAGCGCCGCACAATTCGTCTGCAACCGCACTTCGACAAGCGCTTTCGTTTTGAAATACACGTGCCGGCAGAGGCGCCTGAAGGCGAATGCCGTCTCGCGATCCTGGTGGAACCCGGTGAAGACAAGGACGTACTGGCCACCGCACGCAATATTCGCTTCCCGGTACAGGGACGAATTGCGATCATTGTCTATGTCAACGTTGGCGGTGCAAAACCGCTACTCACCGTTCAGTCGCTGGCACTGCAGGCGGGCGCCGACGGACAACCGGTCCCGGTCGTGGTCCTTGAAAATACCGGTAACGCCCATGGTCGTCCCGATGGTTTCCTGGAGGGCAGGGACAGTACCGGCAAGCGGGTGGATCTGGCCGTTGCGCAAACACCTATCCTGCCCGGTCAAACACGCGCCATCAGGATCGTACAGACACCGGCCGAGGGCGCTTCAGCCGTCAGCCTGACACCGCCACTCGATATCAAGGGCATCATTGAATGGGATGGTGGCCAGCAGGAGATCGAGGCCACACTCGAATAAACCGGCCGGTTACTCGTTGATACGCGTCAATGCAAAATCAACGGCGCTGCCCTGGCGCACGGAGACCTCGACCGAGCGCGGCGTTTCATCTTCAAGCCCCCAGGGCAAGGCCAGGTCTTCAACCGCGACAGATACCGAGTGCGCCCCGGCCGGGACATTGCGGAAGCTATAGCGCCCCTGGTTGTCGGTTACCCGCTCGTAACGCCCGTCCAGGTAGACGAATACCCCGCTGGCAGCACGTTCGCCGGCCTGCCGCTCGCCATCCCGGTTCAGGTCATAGAACACCTCGCCACTGACCTCGCCGAAGCCTGAAGCGCCGGTCTGGTTACCCATCGCCACATAGGGTCGGCCGCCCGCAATGCTGTGCCGGATCCTGAACAGCAGGGTCTTCTCATCGACATCGAATACATTCGCGAGCACACCAAACGGTTCCTCGGCACGCGTCCAGGTCAGGTCAAGGCGCGCATCCCAGTTGCGCCGAAAGTTCCACACGGCCCCGAGCGTGGCGTTGTAGTTATTGGTATCGACGCGCCCCGCGGTCTTCACGTTGGTATAGCGGGCACTGCCGTTCCAGATGAAGTCCGGCGAAAGTGTATGCGTGAACAGTACGCTGACAGCGTCGCGCTGCTCGTTTATGGCAAGCCCGGTTGTCTTCGCATGTGACAGGGTGGTGGACAGGTTCAGTTCACGCAGCAGTTCCCAGCTCTGGTCCCAGACAATGCCATGCGCGTCACCGTCCGTGCCCCGCTCCTCGATGTCGGCGACGAATACCTCGAGTCGGCTGGTACCAATCCCGAAGCGTTGCTGCACATAGGTCGACAGGCGCAGTGTCTGCGCGCGGTCACCGGCCAGTACATTGCGCGGCTCGGTACGGTTAAAGCTTACGGTTCCGCCGACACTCATGTATCGCTGCAGGCGATGGTTGCCGGTCACGAATACGCTGGTGTTGCGGCGCTGTGGTAAATCATCCGACTGCTTCACGTTGTTTTCGTTGAAGTCGGTGCCAACCGTCAGGTTATAGCGTGGCGAGCGCAGTTCCGAGCGCGTGTAGATGCCCTGCTGATCGTCCAGGATGGGGGCGTCACTCCAGAGCAGGTCCGGGTCCAGCCTGAAAATACCGTAGCGGTGTCGCCAGCGACCCAGCTGGTCATCCGCATCGATCCAGAAACCGTTACCGCCTTCACTGTCGACCAGGGCGTGCCCGACATAGCGGTGACGCAGGTCGTCGCTCTGGTACTGTATTGCGGCCGCGCCACTTTCATGATCCGCTACTTCCTCAGAATCATTGATGGCAATCAGCTGCCCCGTGGCCAGCCAGTTGCTGTTCATGGCGTGACTGGCGCCGAGCGAGGCCAGCGTCCCCGAGGTGGTATCAAAGTCCTCGATGCGCCCGATGCCCAGGGTACCGATGCGCCCGGCACTCAAGCGCAGGTCGGTACGGCCGTTGCGCGACCAGTTCCTCGCCCCCGAGACCAGTGTCGAGGGCAGGTTGATACGGTAGCTGTTACTCAGTACCGGGTCGGCATCACTGCGCAGGATGCCGAGACTGTTGTCCAGCAGCCAGTTGTTATTCGCCGCGAAGCCGTACTGACGCAAGGTAAACCGGCCACCAACATTGTCAGGTTCATCGAGACCTGTAAGCGGTTGTTCATAACGGGCCGTTGCCAGCATCTCGAACTCGCCGTAGTCACGGGTCTCGCGGCGACCATGCAGGATAAAACCGTCCTCGTAGGACTTCCCGGCCTGGTCCAGGTCTTGCTGAAAATGGCGGTACTCGGTGGAGAAACTGCGCATGCCCTCCGGCTGTTCCTCGTCCTCGTAGTCCGCTGCCCAGGCGCTGTCCGCGGCCTGCGGATCAATCAGCTGGTCGATGTAGGCATCACCCTGGTCAGCAGGGGCAGCAGGCGACCCGGCCGGTTCAGCCAGTACGGGTGTGGCAAGCAGGGCAAACAGGGTGACAGACAGGCGGCGTAACATCGGGGCACGCCGTGGACACGCTGCCGGCTCAGGCCACATGGCCTGCGGTCAACGCCGGGTGAAGGGGCCGATAGTAAGCATGCCGTCGAACGGTCATTCCGGAAACGATTCACTCGCCTGTAAAAACCAGCGGATTGAATCACAGTCGCCGGTTAGCGTCCAATCACACGACAGGCTATGGACGCTTATCAAGCTCCTTGAGCTTGCGCGTCAGGGTATTGCGCCCCCAGCCAAGCAGCCGTGCTGCATCCTGGCGGCGCCCGCCGGTGTGCTGCAGTGCCACGTCTATGAGGGCACGTTCAAAGACCGGCAAGGCCTCATCCAGCAGATGATCCGCGCCGCCCGCCAGTTGTTGTTGCGCCCAGCTGCGCAACATTGCCTGCCAGTCGGCACCCGCGGGGACCGCCTCGGCGGCGCCCCCGGTGAGTTCATCCGGCAGGTCCTCGACGTGTATCTCCTGGCCGGGTGCCATCACCGTCAGCAGACGACACAGGTTCTCCAGCTGGCGCACGTTGCCGGGCCAGTCCAGCGTTGACAGCAGCTGTGCCGCGTCATCGGTCAGGGTCTTGGTCTCGACCTGCAGTTCGCTGGCCGCCTGTTGCAGGAAGTGCCGCATCAGCAGGGGAATATCCTCACGGCGCTCGCGCAATGACGGTATCTGGATACGTATGACATTGAGGCGATGAAACAGGTCCTCGCGAAACTGCCCGTCGCGTACCCGCTGCTCAAGATTCTGGTGGGTCGCCGCGATGATGCGTACATCGACCTTTTTCGGTGTGTGTGCACCCACGGGATAAAACTCGCCATCGGCCAGCACGCGCAGCAGGCGGGTCTGCAGTTCCGCGGGCATGTCACCGATCTCGTCAAGCATCAGGGTGCCGCCATTGGCCTGCTCAAAGCGTCCGGCACGGCGGTTTTGCGCGCCGGTAAAGGCACCGCGCTCGTGGCCGAACAGCTCGGATTCCAGCAGGTCCCGGGGTATGGCGGCCATGTTGAGCGCCAGGAAAGGCTGGCTGGCACGGGCGCTGTGTTGATGCAGTGCCTGCGCAACCAGCTCCTTGCCGGTACCCGATTCGCCGTTGATCAGCACGGTCGCGTTGGAGTTGGCCAACCGGCCGATGGCGCGAAACACCTCCTGCATCGCCGGCGCCTTGCCAATAATCTCGGTGGCGGTAGCCAGCACCGCGGGTGCGACATCGACCGTTTGCTGGGCGCGCGCATCAAGTGCCCGGTTCACCAGTGCAACCGCCTCGTCGATATCAAACGGCTTCGGCAGGTATTCAAAGGCACCGCCCTTGTAGGCGGACACCGCACTGTCCAGATCCGAGTGTGCCGTCATGATGATCACCGGCAGGTCGGGGTAATGACTGTTGAGCTGTTCCAGCAGCGCCAGCCCGTCCATGCCGGGCATGCGAATATCGGTCAGGACAACCGCCGGTTCCTGGACATTGATGGCACGTAATGCGCTGTCGGCAGACTCGTAGCCCTTGACCGGCAGACCGGCGCCCCCGAGGGCCTTTTCCAGCACCCAGCGTATGGAGCTGTCATCATCGATGACGCAAATGGTTTCGTTATGACTCATGCTTCTCGTCCAGGGGCAGCAACAGGGTAAAGACCGTTTTACCGAGCTGGCTCTCGCATTCGATCAGGCCGCGATGGCGATTGATCAGTGCCTGTGCAATTGACAGGCCGAGACCGGTGCCCTCGCTGCGGCCGGTAATCATCGGGTAAAAGATCTGCTTGCGCAGCTCCTCGGGTATACCCGGACCGTTATCGATGATCTGGATACGCGCCACGAGGCGGTACTTGTTGCTGCCAATATTGAAATGACGCCGCACGCGTGTACGCAGGATGATCTCGCCACGGCCTTCCAGTGCCTGTACCGCGTTGCGCACGATGTTCAGTATGGCCTGCAGCAACAGGTCCCGGTCGGCCTGGATATCCGGCAGGCTCGGGTCATAATCCTGGTACACGTGCAACGCTTCACCGGCCTCGACCCTCACCAGGTCACGGACATGCTCGAGCACTTCATGAATATTGACGGGCTCGATCTTGGGCAGGTTGTTGGGTCCCAGCATGCGATCCATCAAGGACTGCAGGCGATCGGCCTCGCTGATAATGATTTGCGTGTATTCCCTGAGCCCGGCCTCGCCGATCTGTCGTTCGAGTAACTGCGCCGCGCCGCGCAGGCCACCCAGCGGGTTCTTGATTTCGTGGGCGAGACCACGCAGCAGTTCGTGCGTCGCCTGTTGCTGCATGATCAGGCCTTCCTCCTGCTCGATCCGCAGGTGGTGATCGATCTGACGCATTTCCAGCAACACAAAGGTCTCGCCTGCGCTGTCCCTGATCGGCGTGAAGGTGCAATTAACGCGCAGGTCTGAGGCATCCGGCAACTGCAACAGGCAACCGTGCTGCGATACCGTCTGCTCGTTCTCAAGTGTACTGTTGAGTGAGAACCGAACCAGTTCTGCATTAACGAACACCTGGGCCAGGTCGCGGCCAGACAGGTAACGGGCACTGTGTGCCAGCATGGCCTCGCCCGCCTGGTTTATCGACTTCAGACGATACTGGTCATCAAAGACCAGCACCGCGGTGCCCATGTGTTCAAGGATTGTTACGGCATCAATGCTGGCATGCCCCTGATCTACAGTCATAGCGTTGTGTGTTGCAAATACCAAACCAACTTTTTCAAAACCGGCGGCCCCGCCGAAACTAATTATTTATCTATACTATTCAGTTGATTAAGAAATGTCTGCGGCATGACTACCAGGAGGCCGGGCCCGTTCAGTATAGTCACATCGAGACCAATGCACCAGTTTGGTGCATTGGGTCAATCTTCGACAGGCAGCGGCGGGTTGATCAGGTTCGGATTGCTGGAGTGAATATTCGGGTTGGGGCTGAGGACATTGGGATTGCGGTTGCGATAACCGGGGTTGGCGGGTAGCTCGGCGATGTCCGGATCCAGCGGCTCATCCTCATCCCGAGCGAAGTCCGCGATGTCCTTCACGCGATACGGCTGGAACTCGTCATCACCGACCAGGTTCGGATTGTCCGTCATGTATCCGGGATTATCCGTGACCGTGCCTTCACGGTTACCGTGCAACTTCGAGGCACGCTTCACATGCACCGTGACCGGGGGCGTTGTAATCAGGACCTTGCCGTCGGCGTCCAGTACGCTGGCCGACAGCTGGTGGGTACCGCGATCGACATTATCCAGTGACAACGCCAGGGCATCACTGGCCGTGCCATGGACAACACCGTCGAGGTAAAACTGGACGCTATGCCCGTGCGGCAGCATCAATGCCGGCTCCAGCAAGGTCGTCACCTCGAGGTTGCCGATATTGTTTCGAATGGTGGCGTCATCGGCCGGCGCGCTGATGATGAAGCGCTCATAGCCGGCAGCTTGCTGTGCACCTTGCGGGGCAGAGTAGCGGCTAAAGGAACGCACCGGCTGCGGCGTGTAGCTAGGCAATGCCGGCATGCGCAGACGCTCGGCATCCTTACCCGGTCGATCCGAGTAAATCACCTCGCCCTGCTCATTGACCGACTTGTAGACCTCGGCCTGGACAGAGCCCAGTGCCAAACACAACAACAGGCAAACAGCACGCATACGCAACCCTGGCGAAGACAGAATAAAAAAAGCCCCGCTACCGGAGCGGGGCTTTATGGTACAACAGAAACGCCTGATCAGAGGCTGTAGTACATGTCGAACTCGACCGGATGCGTGGTCATGCGCAGGCGCGTGACTTCTTCCATCTTCAGGGCAATGTAGCCATCGATCATGTCGTTGGTGAACACGCCACCTGCGGTGAGGAACTCACGATCTGCATCGAGTGCTTCCAGTGCCTCGTCCAGGGAACTGCACACGGTCTTGATTTCTGCCGCTTCTTCCGCCGGCAGGTCATACAGGTCCTTGTCCATGGCTTCGCCCGGATCGATCTTGTTCTTGATGCCGTCCAGACCGGCCATCAACAGGGCTGCAAACGCCAGGTAGGGATTGCCCGTTGGGTCCGGGAAACGCACTTCAATACGCCGCCCCTTGGGGTTCGACTCGAACGGAATGCGTACCGAGGCGGAACGGTTACGGGCCGAGTAGGCCAGCATAACCGGTGCCTCGAAACCCGGTACCAGGCGCTTGTAGCTGTTGGTACTGGCATTGGTGAAGGCATTCACTGCACGGGCATGCTTGAAGATACCGCCGATGTAATACAGGGCCTGCTGTGACAGACCGCCGTACTTGTTACCGGTGAACGTGTTCTTGCCGGCCTTGGCGAGGGACTGGTGCACGTGCATGCCGCTGCCGTTGTCACCGACGATCGGCTTCGGCATGAAGGTCGCCGTCTTGCCGTAGCCATGTGCGACGTTGTGCACCACGTATTTCAGGATCTGGTTCTGGTCAGCACGCTTCACCAGGGTGTCAAAGCGGGTACCGATTTCACACTGGCCGGCGGTTGCCACCTCGTGGTGATGTACTTCAACCGGTACGCCCATCTCTTCCAGGCCGAGGCACATGGCGCCACGCAGGTCATGCAGTGAATCAACCGGCGGGACCGGGAAGTAACCGCCCTTGACCGTCGGACGGTGACCGATGTTGCCGTCTTCAAAGACACGCTCGGAGTTCCAGGAGGCCTCTTCGGAATCGACCTTGCAGAAGGAACCGCTCATGTCGGCGCCCCAGCGAACGTCGTCCAGCACGAAGAATTCCGGTTCCGGACCGAAGAACGCCGTGTCGGCGATCTTGGTGGACTTCAGGTAGGCCTCGGCACGCTTGGCAATGGAACGCGGATCACGCTCGTAACCCTGCATGGTGGTCGGCTCGAGAATATCGCAACGGATATTAATGGTCGGTTCATCACTGAACAGGTCAATGACGGCCGTGGTGGTATCCGGCATCAGCACCATGTCTGATTCGTTAATGCCCTTCCAGCCGGAGATACTGGAACCGTCAAACATCTTGCCGTCCTTGAACAGGCTTGCGCTTGCCTGGCTGACTGGCATGGTGACGTGCTGCTCCTTGCCGATGGTATCGGTGAATCGCAGGTCGACGTACTTGACGTCGTTGTCCTTCATCATCTTGTTAACTTTTGCTACTGACATTACAACTCCTCCAGATTAACTCGCGTAAAAAATACACGCCGTCACCAGTCGATCACGGCGGACAATCAAATCTTTCGATCCTGCTACGGGACGAAGCAGGAATTATGCCACGCTGCTCGCAACGGGCAACTCCCTTCAAATCACGGTGTTAGCTGCACAGAAGGCGTCGCTTGCGCACCAATTTGGTGCTTGTCACCAGGATGGTGCATCATATTGGTGCACGTTACGAGCCCACGTAGACGCTCACATCGCCCACATCCGCGATATTGTGTGCCGCGTTACGGATCGCCGTGGACAGGCCGGACAGTTCCGCGGCATCGTCATCCGCGGGTTCCAGGAATACCTCGATATGCACCTTGCCATTCAGGTAGTGCAACACCACCCGGCTGAGCCGGTCCTCGACGCCGAGCGGCTGCCACTGTTCGTGCAACTGCTGCATGATCACGTCACGCAGTGGCAGGTGATTACAGGGCGAGGCCAGCTCGTCATCTTCGGGGTCGATATGCACGGTGACATCGGTGACTTCATCCACCCTGTCGAGGAGTCGGCCACGCACGGCCTCGCCGATCTGGTGTCCCTCGGAGACACTCAGGCCCGGATCCACCTGGATGTGCACATCCACCAGTGCATCGCTGCCGCTGTGCCGGGTGCGCAACATGTGGCAGGTGCGCACGCCGTCAACCGCCATGATGGTCTCGCGAATGGTCTCGACCTTTTCCGGTTCCAGTGCGGTATCGATCAGTTCCTGCAGACTCTGCCACAGCAGGTCCCAGCCGATCTTGGCCACCATGAGGGCCACGGCAACCGCCGCGATGGCATCAAAATAGGGGTAACCGGCCATGGTCGCGAGCACACCGACGACCACGATGATGGACGAGATGGCATCGCTGCGGCTGTGCCAGGCATTGGCATGCAGCATGCTCGAGCGCAGACGGCGCGCCGCCGCCGCGGTGTACTGGTAGATGATTTCCTTGGCGCCAACGGATAGCGCCGCGGCCAGCAAGGCCTGCCAGCCCGGGTGCATTAACAGCTCCGGTTCGAGCAGACGGCGCACGGCGTCGTAACTGATACCCACGGCCACGACCACCAGCGCCACGCCCAGTACCACGGTGGCAACGGTCTCGATACGGCCGTGTCCGTAGGGGTGTTCATCATCCGCCTGGCGGTGTGCATGCTTGGAGGCAAACAGCACCAGGAAGTCCGTCGCCAGGTCCGACAGGGAGTGTATGCCGTCAGCGATCAGCGCCTGTGAATTGGCAATACCGCCAACAACGATCTTCACCACGCCGAGCACAAGATCGACCACCGCGCCCACCAGGGTCACGGTGCGGATTTCCCTGTAGCGTGTATCCAGGGGATCGGGTAGGTGTGTATGACTCATAAATAGCAGGCTATGCGCTGTTGCCGACCCGTACCGTGACGGTAATCAGGTCGTCCTGTTGATCGATGTTGCTGACCTCGTGACCGTGTACACGACACCAGGCCGGGATATCGTGCACCACACCCGGGTCGGTGCACAACACCACGGCAACATCACCCGCCTGCAAGCCCGCTAGCGCATCCTGTGTGCGGATCACCGGCATCGGGCAGAGCAGGTTGCGCGCGTCGACCGTGACGCTGCTCACGAGCGCCTGCCTGGCGGCGTGCGATCACACATACCATGCCTCGGGAATCTCCTCGCTGGGTATGGGCACGACCTCGAGTGACTCGGTCTCGCCTTCGGGACGGTTCACACTGACGGTGACCTGTTGCGCATCACGGCCCTGGCTGAAACGTGCCGTCAGGCGCGCTGCCAGCTCGATATCGTCCACACCGGCTTCGCCGTCCAGCAACACCAGCGGGCCGCTATGACTGGTTGGGATGATATTGATAAAACGCTTTCTGTAACCTTCCAGAAAGCGGTTCTCGCCTTCCTCGCGGCCAACGATCAGCTTGAAGTGCGGGCGGGGTCGCAGGTGCCTGCCGACCTTCAGCAACATGATGTCATCGAGGTCATACTCGCGCGTGCCGCGTGTGCTCCACAGGTCCGCCAGTTTCACCGAGTACTGCTTGTCGGTAAGAAAACAGCAGCCGCCGGCGGGTTGCGCGAAGTCCTCGAAGCCGAATTGTCTGGCCAGTGCAATCTGCGGCTTGCGGGAACGGCCGTTGAAGCCATACAGCTTTTCACGGTCCAGCCAGCCCTCGGTCTCCGCCAGGGTCGCTGGCAGGTTCTGCGCACACAACGGCCGCACCAGGCGCTCCCCGGCACCCGAGTCACGTGCAATCACCGGCAGGGTGTCCTTGCGCTGCGACATGGGTCGCTGGCCGACGACTTCCCCGGTAATAATGAAGTCAAAACCGTTAGCCTCGATCCACTCACGTGCCTTGTTGACCATAAAGATCTTGCAGTCGAGACACGGATTCAGGTTGCTGCCGTAACCGTGCTTCGGGTTGATGACGACATCCTTGTATTCATCGATGATGTCGACGATGTGCAGCTTGATGCCCAGCTGTTCAGCCGACCACAGGGCGTTGTTGCGCTTGGGACGGTCGCGGTCCTTTTTGCGTATTGCATGGGTATGGCCTTCCACGCAAAACCCGGTATAAAAGTTGATGCCTTCAACATGCACGCCCTGCTCCATGACGACACGCGCGGCAAGCAACGAGTCGAGGCCACCGGAAATCAGTGCAACAGCTTTGATTTGTCTGGTCATGGAAACTCGATGGGGAAGCAGGAACCGGGCTGCGAACAGGGAACGCGGGGATTCTAGCGCATGCGGGGCATGCAGCGACAGAACACACAGGGATTCAGTGTTTTTCGTGCCCGGTCGCGACCGGGCTGAGGCGCCCGTTTGCACACACCTGATCAAAGCAGCGACGACTGCCGGTCTCCTGCCACAGGTCCATTGCCTGGATCGGTGTCAGCACGGCCTCACCCCCCAGGCCGCGCATGGCCTGCAGGATGTCCATCAGCACCACGAAGGCCTCGGACAGGTGGCGGTACACCGAGGCCCAGCCGCGATCCAGCCCGGCAGACAGCTGCTGGTAGGAGGCCCGGCCGATATTGACGAAGTAGCTGACGTGCACCAGGCGCCGCTCGGCCTGCTGCGGAAACAGGCCCGAGAACAGCAGGCAGTGATCGCCGACCTCGCGTAACTTGTCGGCACGCTGTTCACCGTGCAGGGATTGTGATTGCAGGTAATCCTCGGCCATGATGCGCGCCATGCACTCGGGCCGGTCGGTAAAGCGCATCAGCAGAAACACCAGGTAGCTTTCCAGGGATTCGTCGAGGCGCTGATGACAGGCCGATTGCGCCTCGTGCAGCAGGGACTGCCACTGGGCTTGCGGTGTGGGTTCCAGAATAAGCCGGGACATGCGCTTCCTCCACCGGGTTCTGCTCCAGTATGTCGACCGTCCCAGCAGTCTGCTTGAACAGTGCGCCATACCCGTCGTCTTACACATTTACCACATTCGCAGGCGGATTGTCACGGCACGGCGGCACAGCGGCCAGGGTCGCTGCGGCGCCGTGGGGAAATTTAGGACACCGCACGCTATACTGAGCGGCTTGCAATTCGCAGAGCCATAAGCAGAAATAACGTGCCAGAGACAGCAAAGACTTTTCAGGGACTGATCCTTGCGCTGCAGGACTACTGGAGCCGGCAGGGCTGCGCACTGCTGCAGCCGTACGACATGGAGGTAGGCGCCGGTACCTTTCACCCTGCCACCTTCCTGCGCGCCATTGGTCCGGAGCCATGGCGGGCGGCCTATGTGCAACCGTCACGCCGTCCCACCGACGGCCGCTACGGCGACAACCCGAATCGCCTGCAGCACTATTACCAGTACCAGGTGATCCTGAAGCCATCGCCGCTGGACATCCAGGAACTGTATCTCGGCTCGCTGCGCGAACTTGGCATTGACCCCCTGGTGCACGACATCCGCTTCGTCGAGGACAACTGGGAATCACCGACACTGGGCGCCTGGGGACTCGGCTGGGAGATCTGGCTGAACGGCATGGAGGTCTCGCAATTTACCTATTTCCAGCAGGTCGGCGGCCTCGAGTGTCGTCCCGTCAGCGGTGAATTGACCTACGGCCTGGAGCGCATCGCCATGTACCTGCAGGACGCCGAGAGCGTGTTCGACCTGGTGTGGACCGAGGGACCCGACGGCCCGGTGACGTACCGGGACGTGTACCACCAGAACGAGGTAGAGATGTCCGCCTACAACTTCGAGCAGGCCGACGTGGCCTCCCTGCTCGACTGGTTTGATACCTGCGAACGTGAAAGCAACCGCCTCATCGAGGCCAGACTGCCGTTGCCGGCCTATGAAATGGTCCTCAAGGCATCGCACACCTTCAACCTGCTGGACGCCCGCAATGCCATCTCCGTGACCGAGCGACAGCGCTACATTCTGCGTGTGCGCACCCTGTCGCGGCAGGTTGCCGAGGCCTACTACGCGGCACGCGAGGCACTGGGTTTCCCGATGCTCACCAATGAAGGGGGTGACGCATGAACACGCGAGACCTGCTGATCGAGATCGGTACCGAGGAATTGCCGCCCAAGGCCCTGCGTCGCATGCGCGATGCCCTGCAAACCACCCTGCTCGGCCTGCTTGCCGAGAACAACCTGGCGCATGCTGGCAGCGAGGCCTTTGCCACGCCGCGCCGGCTTGCACTGCTGGTTCGCGACGTCCCTGAATCGCAGCCCGACCGCGACATCACCAAACGCGGACCGGCCTTGAAGGCCGCCTTTGATGAGGCCGGCAAGCCGACCAAGCCCGCCGAGGGTTTTGCACGCTCCTGCGGTGTCGCCGTCAGCGACCTGGAAGAGCTGCATACCGACAAGGGCAGCTGGCTGGTGTTCCACACCCGGGAAACCGGTCAGGCCAGCACCGACATCGTGCCCGGCCTGCTGGAAAAGGCCTTGAAACAGCTCCCCATGCCGAAGCGCATGCGCTGGGGCAATTCCGATATCGAGTTCGTGCGCCCGCTGCACTGGATACTGATCCTGTTTGGCGAGGAGCCTGTCAAGGCGACCATTCTCGGTGTCAGCAGCGGTGCACATTCACGCGGCCAC
>CAJQNP010000217.1 GCA_905479705.1 uncultured Gammaproteobacteria bacterium | reverse complement strand
CAGCAATTTAGCGAGTGGGGGCTGACAGGCAGTGAACAGGAAGTTGGCTGGTTGTTGCTGAAAGGCCTCAGCCTTAAAGAGATCGCACTTGTCAGGCAGACCCAGGAGAAAACGGTTCGCCAGCAGGCCTCGTCAATCTACAGGAAATCCGGCGTCAGCGGTCGACATGCATTCTCGGCCTGGTTTATCGAGGACATTCTGTAAACGGGTCCCTGCAGGCAGTTCGCGAATAGTCAATCGGCCAGCGCTGGCATCTCCGAGACCAGCTCATCCCAGAGCCCGGCATCGACACCTTCGCGAATCATGGCCACCTTGTCGGCAAAAACAGCCGGCGGCATTGCCTGTTGCCATCCTGTCAACAGGTGCACACGGTGATCCATCGAGATGTTGCTGATCATCCAGGCAGTCAGGCGCGGCGCCAGCCAGGCTGGTGTGTCGGCGACCATGCGGGTAATCATCGAAGCCTGGTCCTCGAGGCTCATGCCGGCCTCGCAGCCGGGGATCAGCTCGCCGTCTTCAGCCTCGATGTGTTTATCCAGGTCATTACCAACGGCATCGATCAGCACGCCCAGGCGTTTCAGTGCGGGTGTCACATCCTGTCCCGCATCATGGAAACGCAGTTCCAGCAGGGCTGCACGCATTGCGTACAGGGTGGACAGTTCGCGGTGATGGTCTGCGGAAAAACTTGGCGGCACCTCTATGCCGTGACTACGCATGACCGGAAAGGCAACACCATCCTCGGCCAGTGAATGCACGGTCAGCACATCGGCGAGAAAATGCACTTCATCAGATATGCTGTCCAGCCGTTCCCTGTCGTCAACGGACGCCTCATCGACAAGCCGCTTGATGCGTATCAGTTCGTTGCGTATCGCCTCGTGAATGTCATACCAGCTTTGCAGGGGTCCTTCATGCCAGCCCATGTCTTCCTCCCGAACAGATTGTCGCCCTTTGGTGGCTGCGTTAGCGATGATAAACCACGCCGGCCGGTGTCACGCCGAACAACTGCAACAACCTTGTCAGTATAGACGCCTGGCGGGAGTTTTCCTGGGTTGGCAGCTGGCCGGGTTATCGGCAAAACCGGCCGGGACAGCAACAGCTAGACGGCGGATGCGACCACGTTGGCCAGCTGGTCGGCCTCGTCATCGACCTGTTTTGCATCTTCACCCTCGACCATGACCCGCACCAGTGGCTCGGTACCGGACGGTCGCAGCAGCACCCTGCCCCGGCCTGCCAGGCGCTGCTCGGCAGACTTCACGGCATCCTGTACCGCAGGCTCACTGTCGAGCTCCACCTTGTGGCTGACCGGTACATTGATCATGCGTTGCGGGTATTTCTTCATGCCACCCTTGAGATCGTGCAGGGACTTGCCGGATTTCACCATGGCGGAGAGCACCTGCAGGGCAGACACGATGCCATCACCGGTGGTGGTGCGATCCAGGCAGATAATGTGACCGGATGATTCACCGCCGATCAGGCTGTTGCTTTGCTGCAGCAGTTCCAGCACGTAGCGGTCACCGACATTGGCACGCGAGAAGGCAATATTATTCGACTGCAGTGCATGTTCCAGGCCGAGGTTGCTCATCAGCGTTCCGACCACGCCGCCATGCAGTGTGCCTTCCAACTGGCGCGAACGCGCAATAATGAATAACAGTTCATCACCGTCGACCAGGTCACCCTCGTGGTCGACCATGATGACGCGATCACCATCACCGTCCAGTGCAATACCGAGATCTGCCTTGTGCTCCAGTACGATCTTCTGCAACAGCTCCGGCTGCGTCGAACCGCAGGAGCGGTTGATATTCAGGCCATCCGGTTCTACACCGATCGCGATAACCTCGGCACCCAGCTCATCAAACACGGAGGGGGCAACGTGGTAGGTGGCACCGTTGGCACAGTCGACAACAATCTTCAGCCCTTTCAGACTCAGGCTGGCCGGAATGGTGCTCTTGCAAAACTCGATGTAGCGTCCGGCGGCGTCGTCAACACGCTCTGCCTTGCCAAGCATGTCGGACTCAACGGTGATCATTTCGCGGTCAATCTCCGCCTCGATGGCTTGTTCAACATCATCCGGGAGTTTGGTCCCTTCGCTGGAGAAAAACTTGATGCCGTTATCGGCGTAGGCGTTGTGTGATGCACTGATGACGATACCGGCACAGGCATGCAGGGTGCGTGTCAGGTAGGCAATGGCAGGAGTGGGCATCGGGCCCAGCAGGCGGACATCGACACCGGCAGCAGACAGACCGGCCTCAAGCGCCGATTCAAACATGTAACCGGAGATACGCGTGTCCTTCCCGATGACGACCCGGTCGCCGTGATTACCGAGTACACGGCCGGCCGCCCAGCCCAGCTTGAGCATGAACTCTGCCGTGACCGGGTGACTGCCAACCCGCCCGCGAATTCCGTCTGTTCCGAAGTATTTTCTAGGCACGCTGCCTCCTCTGCTTCCCTGATTATATATGCTAAACCAATATTGCCGAGCAAAGTGTAATTTCACACTCATTCCCGCGCAGGCGGGAATGACGGCCTTGTAAAGTCCTGCCTACTGACCCTGGTCAGCGTCCCTGACGGCCTGGCACATCAGGATGGCCTCGCGGGTCTCCCGCACATCGTGGCAACGCACAATGGCCGCCCCCTGCCATGCCGCCAGTACCGCCAGGGCAAGCCCGGCAGGTAAGCGTTTATCGACCGGCAGGCCGAGAATCTGACCTATCATGGACTTGCGCGACAGGCCCACCAGCACCGGAAACCCGGCCTCCACCAGCTGTTCAAGCTGCTGCAGCAGCTGCAGATTATGTGCCGTGGTCTTGCCGAAGCCGAAGCCCGGGTCCAGCAGGATATTCTCCCGGTCAATCCCGTGCTGCATGCAGGCCCCGGCTCGCTCAAGGAGAAAGTCCTTCACCTCCGTCACGACATCCCCATAGGTCGGCTGGTCCTGCATGGACTCCGGCGTTCCCTGCATGTGCATGAGACAGACCGGCACGCCGAGCTGCGCCGCCAGTTCAATGGCGCCCGGTGCCTGCAGGGCCGTGACATCGTTAATCATGCCCGCGCCGGCGGCCACGGCTGCCTGCATCACCCCGGGCTTGCGGGTATCGATGGAGACCGGAACATCCAGTGCAGCATTCAATGCCTCGATCACCGGTATCACCCGCTGCAGCTCCTCCTCAACCGTGACCGCTGCAGCACCGGGACGCGTGGATTCACCACCCACATCGATGATGGCCGCGCCTTCCTCGACCATGCGCGCCGCATGTTCAAGCGCTTGCCCGGCTGCAAGAAAGTTTCCACCATCGGAGAATGAATCCGGCGTGACATTGAGGATACCCATGACCCGGGGTTGCGACAGGTCGAGTGACTTGCCGGCACAATCAATGACCCGTTGAGTTACAGCAGATGACATAGGCAAGTTTCTATCAGGGCGTCACCTGGCCGGTGATTTCCATGAACAACACCCAGACCGCACCCTGGTCCTGACCACCGTCGTCATTACCGGGCGTGCCAACAGCGATATCATCGATATTGCTGTTATCCAGGTTCCCCAGTCCGCTAATCGCGGCACCAAAATTGTCATCGGCATCCAGGTTGCCGTTGAATTCCCCGGCACGGCGGGATACCTTCTGCCAGCCATCGACCGTTCCATCTGTCGTCATCAGCAGCAACCAGACAGCACCGGCATTATCAGCACCGTCATTATCGTTCGGCGCACCCACTGCCAGATCGGGCACACCATCACCGTTCAGGTCCTTTACGTTGGCCAGCGCTGAACCAAACCGGTCATCATTGCTCAGCGTACCGTCGAAATCGCCCTCGCGGTCGGCAATCTTCTGCTCATCGCGGACGCGACCGTCCTCCTCGAGGAACAGGATCCAGATGGCACCCCGCTCTGCACCCCGGTCATCACTGCCGGGTGCGCCCACGGCAAGGTCCGCGACCCCATCCCCGTCCAGGTCACCGATACCGGCCAGTGCCGCACCGAAATGATCCTCCTCTCTGAGCCTGCCACCAAAACCGCCATCGATGCGCGAGATTCGCTGGCTGGAGTCAACCGTACCGTCATCGTTCATGAACAGGATCCAGACGGCACCGGCATCATCCGCACCGTCATCGGCATTTGGTGCACCCACGGCCAGATCGGTAATACCGTCTCCGTCGAGGTCACCGATCTCGGCAATCGCGCTGCCGAAGCGGTCATCGTCATCGAGGTTGCCGTTGAAGCCGCCGGTGTTGTCAGCAATCCTTTGCGAGTCCAGTACCGTAGCGTCGATATCGAGGAACAGGATCCACAGCCCGCCACGATTAATACCGCCGTTATCATCGCCGGGAACCCCGACGGCAAGGTCGAACACGCCGTCGCTGTCCAGGTCACCGATGCTCGCGAGCGCACTGCCGAACTCGTCACCATCATCCAGTGAGCCGTTGAAGTCACCGCTGGTGTCGGAGATCTTCTGCTCGGTATCGACCTCACCGGTGTCGTCCATGAACAGCACCCACACGGCACCGCGGTCAGTGCCGCCGTCGTCATTGCCCGGGGTACCGACGGCAAGGTCGATCACACCGTCCGACTCGAGATCGCCAAGGTTCGCCAGTGCACTGCCGAAGCGGTCGTCGGGATCGAGGTTGCCGTCGAAGTTGCCACTGTTCGCGGATATTTTCTGCTCGTCCTCAACACGAATGTCGGTATCGGTGGAACCGCTGTCCGAGTCATCGTCACTGGAACAGTCAAAGCCATCGAAGCCTGCCAGGATGAGGCAGAAGGCGATCAGCAGGCCACGCGACATGCGCTGATAGATTGATGTGTTCATAAGAGAATGGTAGCGCGGAAATCGGGGACAAACCACGATTTCCAGCGAATCCCGCTGATGCCCGGCCCCGGAATCAGTCTTGATACGCGTAAGTGACGGCTGAATCCGCCTGCCCCTCTAGGGGGCGCGCCGCTCCACGGCCCAGCCGGCATCCGTGTTTACATACACAAACCGGTCGTGCAAACGACTATCGCGGGCCTGCCAGAACTCGATCTCGTGCGGCACCACGCGGTAGCCACCCCAGAAATCCGGCAGCGGGATTTCCCCCTTGCCAAACTTGCGCTTCATCTCGTCAATCTTTGCATCCAGCAGCGAGCGCGATGAAATCACCTGGCTTTGCGGCGAGGCCCACGCACCGATCTGGCTGCCACGCGGACGCGTGGCGAAGTACTTCATGGATTCCGCCGTCGGGATTTTTCCGGCCGTGCCGCTGATCTTAACCTGGCGACCGAGAGCTACCCATGGGAACAGCAGCCCCACCCTGTTATTTCCAGCAATCTGGCGCGCCTTGGCACTTTCATAATTGGTGAAAAACACAAAGCCGGATTCATCGTAGATCTTCATGAGAACGGTACGTATCCATGGCTGGCCATGCGTATCCACCGTGGCAAGGCTCAGGGCATTGGGCTCGGGTATCCCCGCGTCGATGGCCTGGGCGTACCAGAGTTCGAATTGCTTGAGCGGGTCCGGATTGAGCAAGTCACTCGAGAGCCCGAGCGACATCCATTGTTTGCAAAGTTCTTCGGCGTAAGTAGGCATGTGAGGAACATTACCGGAGTTATCGGTGGCAGACCACGATTTTTCAGCCCTGCTTCATAAGCCGACCCGCCTGTATGGGGGAAAACCCGTCATACCAGCCAGGCAGTAGGCAGGTATCCGACAATCAAGTTTCCCTGCCTGTTCGGCCAGTGTTTACTGGTGGCGCAGATTGTCTTCATCCGTACAGAAACAGGCTGAATGGATGCTGCCGCGCCGGATGATGTGCCGGGGAATCCCGGCACCAGCCAGGCGCATGTGCCCGGGGATCACGGATCGCCTTATCCGCGGATAAGAATCAACCAGTCGACAACATGAACTTACAGGGACTAAACAGGCATTCCTGTATGGCGATATCGATTCTTTCGATGAATTACATACGAATTGATTGGTGTCTGTCACCTGTTGTTCTGAACTGTCTCCTTGACTGAAAGATCACGCTTTCAGTTACACCGAGCTGTTCCGGTGCATCAGACAAGGCAAGCCATTCCTGCCCCGTAAAATCTCTGGATTTCCGAAATTGCGGAGGCTCTCACCGCTACGGCAAGGCGCGGGTTAACACCCGGGGAAACCTTGAAGCGATTGATTAAGAACAGATATTATAATACCGACCCCACCGCCCGGCGGTATCTTAGGCAGTGGGATCAACCACCCACACAGAAGCCGATCAAGCGTGTCTATGACCAGGAACCCAAGACCCTGGGGATTCCCTGATTAATTATCCGATTCTGCGATAATACCTGAACCTGATTGAGATGGGAGGGAGAGCGATGCGTCAACAAACCCTGGCCGACGGCAGTTTCGAGAAGTTTCGCAAGGAGACTCGTAAGGAACCGTTCCCGGATGACATGGAACATGATTATTCCCTGGCAAGAACCGTGTGGTGCAAATGAGCCGTACTATCCGAAGCCAGAAGCTGCGGGCCGGCGGCCGGCGGGTATTATACGCGTGCTCCGTATTCACTCTCTCCAGCACCGGTTTGATTTATCCGATCCCGGCGCAGAAGAGGCCCTGTACGATTCCCGCGCAGGCGGACCTTCGTGGGCATTGACCTGGGCCGGGAGCCGGTGCCGGACGAGAGTACGATTCTCAACTACCACCATCTGATGGAGCGCCATAATCCGGGCAATGGGCTGTTTCGGCTGGTCACCGTCTATCTGGAAGAGAACGGGATGAAAGTGGCCCGCGGAACCATCGATGATGCATCCAACATCAACGCACCGAGCTCGACCAGGAACAAGGATAAGGATAAGAAGAGTGATCCGGAGATGCACCAGACACGCAAGGGCAACCAGTGGTATTTTGGCATGAAGGCGCACATTGGCGTCGACAGCAAAACAATAATGATTCACTCCGTAGCCGCAACCGCTGTAAATGTGCATGACTCGCAGGTGCTTGAAGACCTGCTCCACGGCGAGGAGACTCGAGTCTGGGGTGATTAGGCGTATACAGGGCAGAAACAGATGCTGCGCGAGAATGCGCCGGATGCCAAAGCCTTTACCCCGCACCAGGGCAGCCGTCACCACAGGCTGTCAGATGAAGAGCGGTCACGTAACCGCAACAAATCAAGAGTGCGCTCATAAAG
>CAJQNP010000216.1 GCA_905479705.1 uncultured Gammaproteobacteria bacterium | reverse complement strand
AAGTAGGTGTCGTGGTACTGCATGTCAGCCGGTGCGATACCCATCATCAGGCCGGTAAAGCCGCCGATGGTGAACAGGAACACGAAGGCGATCGCCCACAGCATCGGGGTCTCGAAGGTCATGGCACCCTTCCACATGGTGGCGGTCCAGTTGAACACCTTCACAGCCGTCGGTACCGCGATCATGATGGTGGCGTACATGAAGTACAGCTCACCGGCGACCGGCATGCCCGTGGTGAACATGTGATGCGCGTACACGATGAATGAAAGGAATGCGATGGAAGCCGTTGCGTACACCATGGAGCTGTAACCGAACAGCTTCTTGCGGGCGAACGTCGGGATGATCTCGGAGATCACGCCGAAGGCCGGCAGGATCATGATGTACACCTCGGGGTGACCGAAGAACCAGAACACGTGCTGGAACAGGACCGGATCACCGCCGCCGGCAGCGTCAAAGAAGGTGGTACCGAAGTTGCGATCGGTCAGCATCATGGTGACCGCGCCGGCCAGTACCGGCATCACGGCGATCAGCAGGAAGGCCGTGATGAACCAGGTCCAGACGAACAGCGGCATCTTCATCAGGGTCATGCCCGGTGCGCGCATGTTCAGCACCGTGGCAATGATATTGATGGCACCCATGATGGATGAAAAACCCAGCATGTGAATTGCAAAAATAAAGAAGTCCGTGCTGGCCGGTGCAAAGGTCGTGGACAGCGGTGCGTAGAAGGTCCAGCCAAATGCCGGGCCGCCGCCTTCCATGAACAGCGTGCTGAGCAGCATGGTACCGGCAAACGGCAGGATCCAGAAACTCCAGTTGTTCATGCGCGGCAGCGCCATGTCCGGCGCACCGATCATCAGCGGAATCTGCCAGTTAGCCAGGCCTACCATGCCCGGCATAATTGCGCCGAACACCATGATAAGACCGTGCATGGTGGTCATGGTATTGAAGAAGTTCGGGTCAACGACCTGCATACCGGGCTGGAACAGCTCGGCGCGAATCACCATGGCCATGGCGCCGCCAATCAGCAGCATGGTGAAGGCGAACCACAGGTACAGGGTACCGATGTCCTTGTGATTGGTGGTCGTGACCCAGCGCATCAGGCCGCTGGGTGCACCGTGATCGTGGTGATCGTCGTGTGTGGTTGCTGTACTCATTGCATCATCTCTCCACTTGTATCCTGAATTTGTTACTTGGCTGCGGTAATGTCGGCTGGCTGCACCATGTCACCGGTGTCGTTGCCGAAGGCATTACGCTGGTAGGTGATCACGGCTGCCAGGTCAACAGCGCTGAGTTGCTCGCCGAATGCCTGCATGGCGGTACCGGGAACGCCGTTTACACCGATGTCGATGTGCTTGGCTATGTCACCGGTGGCAATGGGACCGCCGGCAATCGCCGGAAACACGCCCGGGATACCCTGGCCGTTGGCCTGGTGACAGGCAGCACAGTTGGTGTTGTAGGCAGACTCGCCCCTGGCCATCAGCTCATCCATGGTCAGTGTCTGTGTTGCAGCATCGGCGGCTGCAGCGGCAGCACCCTTCTGTTCATCAACCCAGGCGTCGTAGTCTTCCTGTGTCTTGGCGATCAGCACGATCGGCATGAAGCCGTGGTCCTTGCCGCACAACTCGGCACACTTGCCGCGGTAGGTACCCGGCTCGGTAAGTTCGGTCCAGGCATCGTTGATGAAGCCCGGTACGGCATCCTGCTTCCATCCCAGGTCCGGAACCCACCAGGAGTGGATCACGTCATTGGAGGTGATCAGGAAACGAATCTTCTTGTTGATCGGGACAACAACCGGGTTGTCGACTTCCATCAGGTAGTTCTCACTCTTGGGCTCGGTGCCCTCGATCTGCTCGCGCGGCGTGGTCAGCACGCTGAAGAAACTGATGTCCTCGTCGAGGTAGTCATATTTCCATTTCCACTGGTAACCGGTGACCTGGATGGACATGTCGGAATCGCGGGTGTCTTCAAGCGCCAGCAGGGTCGTGGTTGCAGGCACAGCCATGGCGACCAGCACGAGGAAAGGGATGGTGGTCCAGATGATTTCCACGGTGGTGCTTTCATGGAAATCGGCCGGTTCGGCGCCCTTGGACTTGCGGTGTGTAAAAATGGAATAGATCAGGACTGCGAAAACAAGAACGCAGGCAACGACACAGATCCAGAAAATCAGCATGTGCAGGTCATAGACCTTGTTACTGATTTCGGTGACACCCTTCATGAGGTTCAACGGGTATTCTGCGTGGGCTGTACCCGCTCCCAGCAGGAGCAGCGCACCCCATAAGCCGGCCAGGATAGCACTTGGCGTTTTAGCAAACATGCATCAATCTCCCTAACACTTTAAAGTTAATTAATTCTTCAAATCTGCCACGGTGTACCGGCCGTCACATGGCGCGATGCCAGTGTACGTCACCGATCATTTGCTGCAGCTCTTCAGCCAGCACACCCCGTTCTTCTTCATTCAGGCATTGCCCGATTTCCACCTGTTGACCCTGAAATGCAACGGTAAGCCGTCGCGGGTACCAGGCGATTGGTGAATGTTCAAGTGCTACACGCGCCCATACGCGTGGACATTCCCAGTATTCTTCCGGCTGATGACGCCCCCTCTCCACGGTGACGACATCGGCATTGACAGTGACCACCTCGCGAACCTGGCTGCGTGACAGGCACAGGTAAAAGGCAATCCCCAGGACAATGACTTCAAGTCCTGCAAACGGCAACACCGGCCAGAAACCATGCATGGCAAAGGCGATGCCTATTCCCAGACAACACAGCGTAATCGCTGTATATATTTTCACTGCACCGCGCCATGAAAGGGACTGGTTAGGGCGAATCACCCAGTGACAGTCCCGGCCCGTTGAATGGGTTACCCGTTCCAGCACAACCTAGACAGGACCGTTGGCCGCGGTCTTCCGAAAAAAGTGAGCGCGCATTGTATATTAGGGACCTGGCATGTTCAATTGAGTAAATTAGTCAGGTATTCGCCAGCGCCCCGACGGACAGATGGCCCGCCACCTCCGCGGCGGAAGGCCTGGCCAGCAACGGCACATACCCTACTAATGGACAGCCCAGCCGCGCGGAAAGTGCCTCGATATTGGCATCGACCGCGGTCATCTCGCCCGGCAAGCGGTTGGCAACCCAGCCCGCGAGCCTGCAACCGTGGGCCCGAATGGATTCAGCGGTCAGCAGGGCATGGTTCAGACAGCCCAGCCGCAGCCCCACCACCAGGACCACCTCCAGGCCGAGGCCCTGCGCCAGGTCCGCAAGCGTCTGCCGGGCATTCAGCGGGACCAGCCAGCCACCCGCCCCTTCGACCAGGACACACCCCGCCCGCCTTTTTATCTCTTTGTATTTGTTAACTAATTTATCCAGCTCCATGGTCTCGCCCGCCGCCCCTGCACCAATATGGGGCGCAATCGGCGGGGCAAAGGCACAGGGATTGACGAGGTCGTAGTCGAGTACCACCGAGGACGCCTGCTGCAGACGCAGTGCATCCTCGTTACGCAGCCCGTCCGGGGTCACCTCGCAGCCGGCTGCGACCGGCTTCATCGCTGCAACCCGGCGTCCCTGCTGCTGCAGGGCCTGCATCAGACCCAGCGTCACGGTGGTCTTGCCGACCCCGGTGTCGGTACCGGTAATGAAGTAGCCGCAGGCGTCAGTCACTGGCAGGCCGCTGCAGGCTGGCGAGCGGTACCTCGTTCCCGACCGCATCCGCCGACTGTTTATTGACGGGTGACCAGGCGTGGCCGTACACCACCTCGTAGCTGGCCGGCAGCACGCCGTCCTCACGGAACGCCTCGTAGGCCTCGGCCAGTTGCTGCATGCGCTGCCGCCCGGTCAGCCCGGCGGGGCGGCCGTGCGTGACGTTGTGGGCCCCGATCTGTTTCAGGTCCTGCATCAGCGTGCCCAGTTGCCGGTAGGTCACGGTGATGCGCTCCGAATCCATCACCGGCTCCGCCCAGCGGGTACTCAACAGGCTGTCACCCACATCATGCATGTCAATAAACGTGTTCACATGGGTAAAACCATCGACCTTCTCCCAGCTGGCACGCAGCTCCATCAGGGTATCCGGCCCAAAGGTCGTGAACATCAGCAGGCCGCCCGGTGCCAGCACCCGGCGTAATTCCATGAAGGTCTGCTCCAGGTCGACCGACCACTGCAGCATCAGGTTGGAAAAGATCAGCTGGAAGCTGTCATCGGCAAACGGCAGGGTCTCCGCGTCCGCACAGACACAGCGCGGCTTGCGAAACCAGCCGCCGCGCCCCTGTACCTGGCGCAACATATTCTCCGCGACATCCAGCGCCACGATGTCCGCCTTGCGATAACGTTTCAGCAGGGCCGCGGAAAAGAAACCGGTGCCGGCCCCCAGGTCGAGAATGCGCGCGGGCTGCAGGCGCACGTAGTCGAGCCGCTCGATGAGGCGATCACCGATCTCGTATTGCAACTCGGCCACGGCATCATAGGTCGTGGCCGCCCTGTTAAAGGCACGCCGTGCCTGCAG
>CAJQNP010000215.1 GCA_905479705.1 uncultured Gammaproteobacteria bacterium | reverse complement strand
GTAAACAACCCACTGCCACGGCCCGGCCCAGAGTGGTTCAGCCTTGGCAGGCAGACGCTTGCGGTTAACAAACAGATAGTCAGGTGCAAGCGATTCGGCCATGTGCCGGCTGTCCTGGCTCCATTCGCGCAGTACCCAGCCAATCGGCACGCTATGGTTATTGCCTGCATGGGCAAGTGCATTATGATTGAACGATATGAGTATGACCTGTGACAGGATGGGCTCGACGATGCCCATGACCGTATCGACGACGCTGGCAATCCCGTGTGCCGTGAGACTGGCCTGCTTGAGTTCGACGAACACGCGGCTATCAGGCCATGCGCGTAACAGGTCTACCAGCTCATCGAGACGGGTGATCGCAAGGTCCTGATAGCGCATGTCAAAACGATCCTGGTATCCGGCAGGCAGTGCACGCAGCGTGGCATAGTCTGTCTCGGCGATCGGCAGGTCGGTACCCGTGGCTTTCAGTACCGACGGGTCGTGGTTGAGCACGGCAATACCGTCGGCCGTGATCTGTACATCCGTTTCGATGAAGGTGGCACCGGCCTGCAGCACGGCGCGGTACCCGGCCAGCGAGTTCTCTGGCCAGGTCACGGGTTCGCCGCGGTGCGCAATCAAGCGTGGGGTCATGCGCCCTGCCACCAGTTTGCGATGGTCCTTGCGACGACCGGGTTGACCAGGTACCCGTAGGATTTATGCACGTTCAGCCCCTTGCTGTCACGGTAGTGGTTGAAGATATCCCTGCGATGATCCTTGATCGACTCGACAGGCTGTTGCTCAAGTAGCTCACTAAAGTCATCGGCCAGTGATGCATCCAGTGCAACCAGGTCGCCTCGTGCGGAGATATTGATCCAGCGCCTGAAGTTTCCCGGATAGCTGCGTGATCCCCTGTCTCTCAGGCCATGCAGGTGTTTCTGAACATAATTCATGCCCAGCGGGCTGCCAATGGTCAGCAGTGTATCCACGCAGCGCTCGTGTTGCTCGAGATGCTGCAGTTCCCACAGGGCGTCGTAGGCAATGATAGATCCCATGCTGTGGCCAATCAGCAGGACCTTTTCACCCCTGGCGGCGGCCTCCCTGAGCGGCTGCTTTTGCAGGTCGCGCACGCAGCAGGCGATGTTGTCGTCATTGCTGAAATAGCGGTCGGTATCCTGAATGGAGGCCTTGATACGCTCATCGGGTATCAGCGGAATGATCCAGTGCAGCATGTCGCCCAGCTGGTAGAGGAACCGGGCCAGGCGGTACTTGCCCCGGCGTGCAGCACCGATATCGGAAGATGGATAGGACTCCTGCTCAAGCAGAAGGTTGATCCAGGGAAGCAGACTGTCAACACCGACCGCCCTGTTATAGAAGCGGTGATTCCACGCAACCAGCGAGAAGCAGTCGGCTGTTTCAATGTCGGCAGCCGTGTCGGGATCGATGCGCTGTATGCCCTGCAGCAGGCAGCGGAACAGCTGTTGCCGATGTTCCCCGGCGGGTGGTTTCGGGTTCTTGCCGGGAACATAGATAATTCTTTTCAAGGGATGATGCTGGTTCCTGGTTTACTGTTGGTGTCCTAGAAAGAGACAAGTTGCTCACAGGTCGGTTCTGCACAGCAATACCAGTTCTCGGAAAGTCGTGGTACCGGTGGGCCGGCATCTTCCACGGCCAGTTCGGGAACCGCCTTGCCGGCTGCCTCATGGGCAAGCCGCCAGATCTCCCTGAAGGTGTCTGCCCTGCCCAGGTCTTCAGTCTCTGCGCGGCTGACCCAGGTCTGGATGTCCTGCTGCAGCCTGTCAACGCGTGAGTCCGGGTGCGACCAGGGATGGCCGAGGATGCCGGCATTGAAATCACCAACCACGCCATCCAGTCCGTCCAGCTGCAGTATGTAGGAACCGGCCGGGATCAGTAAGCGGATCGACAGCTGCACGGGTGCGACGGATTCAATCAATCCGAGGCTGACGATCTGCTCAAGCAGTTCAATGTAGATCCCGAGGGTCGTCCACGGCGTAAATGCAACAAAGGTCGGTGCGAGGCTGATGCCCGCTTCGCGCAGGAAGGCCAGTGCGTTGATGAAATCCTGGCGGGTATGCCCCTTGTCGAGTAGCCTGAGTATGTCGTCATCCATTGATTCGACGGCAGCGAGAATGAACAGGCAGCCGGTCTCGGCGAGCACCCTGATTTCCCCGGGGTACCTGACGATGTGCTCGACCTTGATAGTTGCGTCGTAGCTGATGTCGGGGAACTCATCGTGCAATGCCCGCACGATCCGCAGTGCATGGCCGGGACCGTTGAAGAAGTCCGGGTCCCCGAACGAGATGTGCGTGGCGCCGGCCTTGATCTGTGCGCGTATATCATTGAGCACGATGTCTGCCGGGATGACGTAAAACTTGCCCTGGTACACGGGTACCACCGGGCAGTGGCGACACAGGTATTTACATCCGCGTGTTGTCTCGGAAAACCCGACGGTCTGTGTCGAGCCATCGGTATTGATCAACTGTGCATAACGGGACAGCGCCGGCAGTGTGTCGCGATCCGGTGCAATAAACTGTATTTTATCGAGGCGGATTTCCGCTTCAGTCTGCTGTTCACCCTCACCTGACTGAATACGTCTTGTCATGTCGCACAGGCCGTACTCGAACTCGCCACCGATCACGGTCATCACACCGAGTGAGCGAAACAGGTCGGCATTCATGGGCGCATACAGCCCGTACACGCACAGGCTGGCATTGGGTGCGAGCTGTTTGATCTTCGGCAAGGCCTCGATGGCGATCCGGGTAGCGGTGTGCATGGCGATATAGATCGCGACGATGCGGGTGTCCGTACTCAGGCAATCGTCGAGTTTCTGGATCGACAGGTCACAGCAGGTAACGGCATGCCCGTCCCGTTTCAGGAAGGCGGCGGGTTCGGCAAGGCCAAACGGCTGTCTGCCCAGTTCATAGGGGTTGATCAGTGTAATCTTCATATGATGTTTAATAGTAACAGTGTGTTACGGTAATTACACAGAAATACTGTTACTCATGGCTCCGCGAATTGTCGAGTATCTGAATGGTCGCACATTCCAGCGGGTCACTGTGGGATTGCCGTCCCTTGCGCGTAGCGGGTGTGCCACATAAAATCCGCACGCACACGGAGACACCCGTGTAGTCACTCATCTGGGATGTTTTGCTATGTCTACGTATAAAGGTTTGACCCTGTCCGGATTTCTGCTGCGCTTCGCGGCGGCAATCATGCTGGTGTTCTCAACGTATAACCCGTCAGGTTATTCGTACTATCACTGGCTTAGTGAAAACATCTCCAGCCCGACACCCTTGCTGGCACTGGCGGGCGTCGTGCTGCTGATTGGCTGGGCTATCTTTCTGCGGGCAACGACCCGCTCCCTGGGTTTCATTGGCCTCAGTCTGGCGGCCGCCTTTTTCGGTATCCTGATCTGGATGATCGTCGATGCCGGCTGGTTGCACCCGGACAGTGTGACAGCCTTTACCTACATCTTTCTGGTTATCCTGTGTGCGATTCTTGCTGTCGGTATTTCCTGGTCACACATCAGGCGACGCATGACCGGCCAGGTCGATGTCGACGAGGTAGACGGTGACCTCTGAACCGCAGCATACCGGCCGATGAGCCAGAACGCCGACATCCGGTATATCGATACTGCCGAGGCACTGCAGCAATTCTGCGATGATCTGGGTACGCCCGGCTGGATTGCGCTGGATACCGAGTTCCTGCGCGAAAAGACCTACTATCCCAAACTGTGCCTGTTGCAGATTGCGACCACGCAACACGTCGCCTGCATAGATCCCATCGCCATTAGCGACCTGGGGCCCGTCCTTGAGCTGATCCTTGATGAGCAGGTCATCAAGGTCATGCACTCGGGACGCCAGGACCTGGAAATTCTCTATCACCTTGCTGGCAAGGTGCCCTCGCCCGTGTTTGACACCCAGATTGCTGCCCTGTTGCTGGGTTATCCGGAACAGGTCGGCTACGCCAACCTGGTGCGGGACGAGCTGGGTATCAGCCTCGACAAGCTGCATACGCGCGCGGACTGGTCGTTGCGGCCCCTGTCACCCGAGCAGGTCAGGTATGCGGCTGACGATGTCATTTACCTGGTGGATGTTTACCGGCAACTGACCGGCAAGCTCGACCAGCTCGAGAGAAGCGACTGGCTTGGCGAGGATTTCCAGCGGCTCATTAACCCGGCCCTGTACGACATTGCGCCGGAAGATGCCTGGTTGAAGGTCAAGGGTGGCAACCGTGTTCGCGGTGAGAGTCTCGCGGTAATGCAGGCCCTGGCCGGCTGGCGTGAACGGGTTGCGCGTGAAAAGGACAGGCCCAGGGGCTGGATCCTGCGCGATGATGCGCTGGTGGATATTGCCCGGCACAGGCCACAATCCGTTGAGGACCTGGGCAGGATTCGTGGCCTGAGCGAGGGCCTGGTCCGGCACTCGGGCAACAGGCTTGTTGAGCTGGTCAAGGCTGCGGCCGCTAACACGCCGCTCCCCTTTCCAGACAAGGGCAGAACGGCAAAGCTGTCAGCGGACCAGGGTGCACTGGTGGATGTGATGATGGCTATCGTGCGACTCAGTGGTGAACGTAACAATCTCAACCCGACCGTGCTGGCAACGCGCAAGCAACTGGAAAAGCTGGTGCTTGGCGATACCGGTGTCGCCGTCCTGCAGGGCTGGCGCAACATCCTGGTTGGCAAACAGCTGCTGACCTTTATCCAGGGTGAAATGACCCTGTCGGCGCGGGACGGCAGGCTGGTGCTGGTCGAATGAAGTTAATCCTGCAACATTAATCCG
>CAJQNP010000214.1 GCA_905479705.1 uncultured Gammaproteobacteria bacterium | reverse complement strand
GCCATTTCAAGATTCATGCGGGTCTGCATGACGTCCTTCAGCAACAGCACATCACGCTCCTGGATGTGGCGGCGATCCTCGCGCAGGTGCAGGGTAATACTGTCTGCACCGGCCTTTTCAGACTCGAGTCCTGCCTGCACGGGGTCCGGGTAGTCGGTCCCGCGTGCCTGGCGCAGCGTTGCGACATGATCGATATTTACACCCAGTAACAGGTCCGTTGCTTGTGTCATCAGTGTTAACCGGCTGGTGAATTCGGGGAAAGTGTTGCCATATCGGCGGGTGCGTTGCGCGACAGGCTCGACAACTGTCGCAGCACCTCGCGCGTGCGCAACGGCCGCGCGCCGAGATACAGGCCCAGGGCGGCACGCATCAGTTGCTTGACCTCGCGACCGCTGCGCACATCCTGCAGTTCATCACGGTGCAGCGAGAGCAGGCTCGACCCCTGCAGGAACAGCCCGTCCGGGTTTGCCTGTTCGCGACGTACCGGCCCGCGTTCCAGGTGGTACTCGTACAGGCCCTGCTCCTCCACCGGTTGGCCGTTGTCGTACTCATGGTCAAGCAGCAGGCCGTAACCCAGCGCCTGCAGCAGGCGTTTTTCAAACAGCCGCAACGCCTGCTCCTCGTTGTCAGCGAGCGCATCTACCGCCTGTTCGTAGGCAGAAAACAGCTCGGGGTGCGGGTCCAGCCGGGTAATCAGCCGGAGCAATAATTCATTCAGGTAGCAGGCACACAGCACCTGCCGTCCCGGGAACATGACAACCCGGCCACGTGGCTCGGCGCCCGTCAGTGTGCCGAGCTCGCCACGCAGGTTCCATGACAGCGCCAGTGGTCGCAGTATCTGCAACTGGCTCTGCCAGCGGGAGCGCGCCGCGCGCGCGCCGCGCGCAATCAGGCCGACACGGCCGTACTCCTGACTGAATACCTCCAGCAGCAGGCTGGAGTCACGGTAGGGATGTTGATGCAGTATCCAGGCAGGCTCTAGCGATACTCGAGTCGTGTGCGTCATGTCGGGTAATTAACCGGCGTTTTATTCGTCGTGAGTATATCCCAGACTGTGCAGGGCCCGCTCGTCATCTGCCCAGCCCTCCTTGAGCTTGACCCAGAGCTTCAGGTTGACCCTGGCGTCGATCAGCGCCTCGATATCCTTGCGCGCCTCGGTACCGACTTCCTTGAGCACACGCCCCTGTTTGCCAATGACAATGTTCTTCTGGCTCTTGCGCTCCACCCAGATGAGTGCATGAATGTGTGTCACATTGGCCTCGGTCTTGAAGGACTCGATCTCCACGGTCAATCCGTAGGGCAGCTCCCGGCCAAGCTTGCGAAACAGCTTTTCACGAACCAGTTCGGCCGCCAGAAAACGCACCGGGCGATCCGTGATCTGATCCTCCGGAAACATCGCCGGCGCTTCCGGTAACAGTTTTTCAATCGCGTCTTCCAGCGCCTGGATGTTGTCGCCCTTGACGGCAGAGATGGGCACGACCTGCTCAAAGGCACGCTTGTCACTGAGTGCCTGCAGCTTTGGCAACAGCTCGTCGCGGTTCGCCAGCAGGTCGATCTTGTTAATCGCCAGTATCACCGGGCAGTCAACGGCCTCCAGCTTGCTGAGCACCAGCTCGTCATCACGCGTCCACTTGAAACCATCCAGCATGAACACCACGACATCCACGTCGACCAGCACACTGCTGGCGGTTCGGTTCATGTGGCGGTTCATGGCGCGCCCGCTGTAATCATGGATCCCCGGTGTATCGACGTAAATCAGCTGCGCGTTCCCGTGCGTCTTGATGCCCAGCAGGCGGTGACGCGTGGTTTGCGGACGCCGTGAGGTAATACTGATCTTCTGACCCAGTATCCGGTTCAGCAGTGTTGACTTGCCAACGTTGGGCCGACCGACCAGCGCGACATATCCGCAGCGGAAAGGCGTGTTCATTCGGGTAGTTCGAGCCGTGCGAGCATGCGTTCAGCGGCCTGCTGCTCGGCATGCCGGCGACTGCTGCCCTGCCCCTGCGTCGGCGCCAGATCAACATCCTCCAGCGTGCAGGTCACTCGAAACGAGCGCGCATGCGCCTTGCCGGACTCGTCAACGACCGCGTACTCGGGCAGCGCAAGCTGGCGGGATTGCAGGTATTCCTGCAGGCGCGTCTTGGCATCTTTGAGGAACTCGATTTCGGAGAGCGACCCCAGCTTGTCTTCGAACAGGGCAAGGATGCAGGCCTTGCAGGCATCGAACCCCCTGTCAAGGTAGACGGCACCAAGCACGGCCTCAACGGCATCCGAGAGGATAGAGTCGCGGTGGTGGCCGCCACTGCGGCGTTCACCGCCACCCAGTGACAGGTGCTCGCCGATATCCAGCACGCGGGCAATATCGGTGAGTGACTCGCGGCGCACCAGCCGGGAACGCAGCCGGCTCAGTTCACCTTCACTGGCCTGCGGGTAGCGGCGGTACAGGTCTTCGGCAATGACGGCGCCGAGGATGGCATCACCGAGAAACTCGAGCCGCTCGTTATTGTGGCTGCCGGCGCTGCGGTGGGTAAGCGCCTGCTGCAGCAGTGCACGCTCGGAAAATTCATGACCGAGCGACTGCTCCAGCAAGCTGGTGGATTTCTTCAAACCCGTTTTACTTTGACCTGCTTGTCAAATGCCATGACAACGGACACATTGTAAAAAAGGTGAACGCGCGATTCGTACTTGGCGTTAACCAGGTAGGACTGGCCATAGGGTTTGATCTTCAGGTCCTTCGGCGTGATGGTCTTGACGTAACTGATATCAAAACGACGCTCGGCGATGTCCCTGATCTCCGCGGGGTTCTCGAAACCCGTATCCTTGGTCATGGTCTCCAGCGTCGAGGAAATCTTGTAGAACTCCAGGTAGGACGGCAGCATTTTCAGTGTCAGCAGCACAAAAAAACCGATCAGACCAAGAATGATCAACCAGCCGATCGCCGTTACGCCTTTCTGTTGATGCATGGAACGCATATCTTCCCCTCCGTGATTAACGCTATTTGATTTTCATGCCGATTCGGTCCCAGTCGACCCCGCCGTTGGCACCATCCCAGTTCATCCAGACGCGAAACGCCTTGCCCACGAGGTTGGATTCCGGCACCGGCCCCCAGTAACGACTGTCGTTGCTGTTGTCACGGTTATCGCCCATGACAAAGTACTCGCTGTCGCCAACGACGTATTCTCCCTCGAGGCCCGGTGTACGCGGCATCACGAGAATATCATGTAATACCTCGCCAAGCTGTTCCTGGCGCTCGCTGGCACCCGACATGGAAATCCCGGACCCCACGCCGATGTAGACCCCCGCCGGCACCTGTCCGACGGGCTCGCCATTGATGTAGATTATCTTGTTGTAATAACCCACCCGGTCACCCGGCAGCCCGACGACGCGCTTGATGTAATCAACTGACGGGTCCTTGGGATAACGGAACACCACCACGTCACCGCGCGCAGGCTCACCCATCTCCACGACCTTGTTGTCGAGTACCGGCAGGCGAATGCCATAGGCATACTTGTTGACCAGGATGAAATCACCGGTCAGCAGCGTCGGCATCATGGAATTCGAGGGAATACGGAACGGCTCGACCAGGAACGAGCGCAGCAGCAACACGGCAAGGATGACCGGGAAGAACGACTTGCAGTACTCGACCAGCGTGGATTCCTTGAGGGTCTTGTGCACCTGGTCGGAGTCGCGCGCCGCACCGCGCTCGACCAGCGCATTCGCCACGCGTCGACGTTTTGGCGCCAGCAGCATGGCATCAAGCAGCCACGCCAGGCCGGTGAAAATGGTTGCGGCTACCAGTAGTGCCGGAAAATCAAGATTCATCGCTTCCTCTGCTGTTTGCTTGTGTCACCGACCAGTCCCGGCGGCGCCATTATATTCACTGCCCGGTCACTCATCCACACGTAATACCGCGAGAAAGGCCGCCTGTGGAATTTCCACCTTGCCGAACTGTTTCATGCGTTTCTTGCCGGCCTTCTGCTTTTCCAGCAGCTTGCGCTTGCGGGAGATGTCACCGCCGTAGCATTTTGCCGTGACATTCTTGCGTAACGCCTTCACCGTGGTGCGCGCAATGATCTGCGCACCGATGGCTGCCTGGATGGCAACATCGTACATCTGTCGCGGGATCAGCTCCTTCATCTTGCTT
The DNA here is from genome assembly GCA_905479705.1 of uncultured Gammaproteobacteria bacterium. Classification (GTDB taxonomy): domain Bacteria; phylum Pseudomonadota; class Gammaproteobacteria; order UBA9214; family UBA9214; genus UBA9214. Next base: position 22,060 of record CAJQNP010000214.1, on the reverse strand, counting down.
GCCAGCGCCCGGCCGCGGGATTGCGCGGCATCACGGTGCACGATCAGCGACAGTGCATCGACGCGTTCACCGTTGATCAGCACGTCCAGCTTGATCAGCGGCGCCGCCTGGAAGCGCACGAAGTGATAATCAAACGAGGCGTAGCCGCGGCTGACCGATTTGAGCCGGTCAAAGAAGTCCAGCACAATCTCGCTCATCGGCACTTCATAATTCAGTGACACCTGGCTGCCGAGGTATTGCATGTCCTTTTGCACACCACGCTTCTCGACACACAGCGTAATCACATTGCCGAGATAGTCCTGCGGCACCAGGATACTGGCGAGGATGATCGGCTCGCGTATCTCCTCGATCTTGTTTACCGGCGGCAGACTGGCAGGGTTGTCTATCCGGATGACCTCGCCGCTGCTATCAAGCACCTCGTAGATTACGGTGGGTGCCGTGGTAATCAGGTCGAGATCGTATTCGCGCTCAAGCCTCTCCTGCACGATCTCCATGTGCAGCATGCCGAGAAAGCCGCAGCGGAAGCCGAAGCCCAGCGCCTCGGAGGTCTCCGGCTCGTAATGCAGTGCGGCATCATTCAGCCGCAACTTCTGCAGGGCATCGCGCAGGTTCTCGTAGTCATCCGAGCTGACCGGGTAGAGCCCGGCAAACACGTTGGGCTGTACCATCTTGAAACCGGGCAAGGCCTCGGCAGCCGGGTTGTTGACCAGGGTCAGGGTATCGCCCACCGGCGCACCCTCGATGTCCTTGATACCCGCAATCAGAAAACCGACATCACCGGCAACCAGCCCGGTCCGGTCGACCGGCTTCGGGGTAAACTTGCCGAGCTTTTCAACCTGGAAGTTTCGCCCGGTCGACATGACGCGGATCTTGTCACGGCGCGACAGGCGGCCGTCGACGATGCGCACCAGTGATACCACGCCGACATAGTTATCAAACCAGGAATCGACAATCAGCACCTTCAGCGGCGCATTCACGTCACCGCCCGGCGGCGGCACGCGCAGGATCAGTTCCTCGAGAATATCCTGCACCCCCTCGCCGCTCTTGGCACTGGCCAGCACGGCATCGCTGGCATCCAGGCCGATGATCTCGGCAATCTCGTGCCTGACGCGGTCGGGATCGGCCGATGGCAGGTCGATCTTGTTGAGTACCGGGACCACCTCGAGGTCGAGGTCGATCGCGGTGTAGCAGTTGGCCACGCTCTGCGCCTCGACACCCTGCGCCGCATCGACCACCAGCAAGGCACCTTCACAGGCGGCCAGGGAACGCGACACCTCGTAGGAAAAGTCGACGTGTCCGGGCGTGTCGATGAGATTGAGTTCATACATCTCTCCGGAGCGGGATTTGTAGTCCAGCGAGACACTCTGCGCCTTGATGGTAATGCCGCGCTCGCGCTCCAGGTCCATGGAATCCAGCACCTGGTCCTCCATCTCGCGGTCACTGAGGCCGCCGCAGAGCTGGATAAAGCGGTCAGCCAGCGTGGACTTGCCGTGATCGATATGCGCAATAATGGAGAAATTGCGAACGTGCTGGCTATCTGTCATGGGATCAGGCGCGACGCACCCGGACTCGGGGTCCGGGGTTCGAATACGGTTGGGAAACGGGTGTCCTGGATACGCTTCGGCTTATCAATAAGGCATTGATTATACAGCAAGCCTGCAGCAAGTCACTTATTCAGCGAATTCAGCCGGCCGTCTGCAGATGGGCACGCAGACGGGATTCCTCGAGGAAGTAATAGCAGATTTCAACATCGCCATCGGCCAGCACCGGCACGCGGGTATCGTACTTGCTGCGCAGCGCCGCATCGGCATCGATGTCGATATCGACCAGCTGAAAGCCGAGCTCGTCCCTGAGCCCTTCCAGCGCCTGCAGCATGTCACTGCAGAGGTGACAGCCACGGCGGGTGTACACGGTCAGCTGCGTCAAGCAGTCATCACCCGCACAGACCTCACTCGTCTGCAGGGACCTTGATGGCGAGAAACGTCGGGCTGCCGTTGCGCTGTACCAGCAGGGCAACCGATTTACCAGCAGGCAGGCCCTTGACGGTCTTTGCAAACTGCGTGGCGTTCTGAACCGGCTTGTTATCAATCGCGAGGATGATGTCACCCTTGCGGACACCTGCCTGGGTTGCCGGCCCGGTGATCATGTGGTTTACCAGCACCCCGCCATCCAGCTCCAGCTCTTCCTTCTGCTTGTCAGTCAGGTCAAGCGCACTGAATCCAAGCCGGTTAGTGGTCTTCTTGCCGGGATGGGTGGTCGACTGTGCAACAGAGGCGTCATCCGGCAGTTCACCCAGCTTGACGTACAGGGTCGTTTCCTTGCCATTACGGATCACCACCACCGGCAGCTTGATGCCGACCTTGGAACTGCCGACGATTGGCGGCAGGTTGGACGAGTTCACGACCTCCTTGCCGTTGAATTCAACAATGATGTCGCCGACTTCAACACCGGCAGCCAGCGCCGGGCTCTCCGGCAAGACCTTGGCGACCAGTGCACCGCGCGGATGACTCATCCCGAACGACTCCGCCAGGTCCAGCGTGACATCCTGGATCAGCACGCCCAGCCAGCCGCGACTGACCTTGCCGCTGGTCTTGAGCTGCTCGGCCACATCCATCGCGACCTCGATCGGGATTGCAAACGACAGCCCCATGTAACCGCCGGTGCGGCTGTAGATCTGGGAATTCACACCGACCACTTCACCTTCCTGGTTGAACAGCGGGCCACCGGAATTACCGGGATTGATCGCCACGTCCGTCTGGATGAAGGGCACGTAGTTTTCGCGCGGCAGGCTGCGGCCCTTGGCACTGACAATACCGGCCGTCGCGGAATGGTCAAAGCCAAACGGCGAACCGATGGCGAGCACCCATTCACCGACCTCCAGGTCACTGGACTTGCCGATCCGGGCAACCGGCAGGCCGGTCGCGTCGATCTTCAGCAAGGCTATATCGCTGCGCGGATCAAAGCCGATAATCTCCGCCTTCAGTTCACGCCGGTCACTGAGGCGCACGATGATCTCGTCCCCATCCTTGACGACGTGGTAGTTGGTCATCACGTAACCGTCCTTGGAGATAATAAAGCCCGAACCCAGCGACTTGGCGTCATGGTAACCGGGGTCACCGTTCTCTTCGTGCTCGAAGAAATACTTGAACAGCTCACCGAACGGACTGTCCTCCGGAAACTCCGGCATCTCGAAGCCTTCCGGCAGCTCTGGCATTCCGGACTTGACCTTCTGCGTGGTACTGATGTTGACGACAGCACTGCTGGTCTCTTTCACCAGGTCGACAAAACCCGGCAGATGGCTCGCCTGTGCAAGCTGCATACCCCACAGGGAGGCCCCCAGGCACAGTACGTACACTGTGAATTTACGGACATTCAACATACACATTCTCTCCATTCATTATTCGACAAACCGCCAGCGCTGCCCTGACCTGCCGTGCAGCAACAAGCAGGAATATATTCGCACTACCCGGTACTGATGTGTCGCCGCAGCGCAACCGGCTGGTAGCTTGCATCCTGCTGCTTGCGCCGACTGAAGCGCCGCAACCAGAACAACGCCGCGGCAAAGCCTGTGACAGCACCGGCAATGGACAATCCATCGGACTGCAGGGCAAACAGCGACGTTCCGAGAAACCTGCCCGCCAGTGCGCCGGCGAACAGCCCCAGCAGCGGCATGGCATACACTGCCAGCGAACCGCGCAACAGGCCCTGCTCGGCAATACCGACCACCACCTGGTCACCGACACGAGCATTGATGTGATTCAGAACCCGCAGGCGCACGCGGCGTTGACCCAGCACACTGGCAATGGCCGAGGTACCGCAACCCTTGCGAACGCTACAACTGCCGCAGGTGCTGCTGCGTTCGTGCTCAATCCAGGCAAACCCGCCCTGCACCTCGACTACCTGTCCGGTTTCCTCGATCATCACTGCCGTCGTGCAACTGACTGCGCCATGCTCTGCACCGTGGCCGACGGCACCTCGCCGACAACCGTGACCTGGTGTCCGTCGACAACGGCACCATAGGCATTCATGGCGCCCATGTTGGACAGCCCGGTGTAGGAGCGGGTGCCGTCCATGAGCTTTTCGACATAGACCGAGACGGTGGCCAGGCCGTCGCTGTAAACGAGATGCTCGGCATGCTCGCCACCCTGGCGAACACGCTTGCGCTGGTTATCCGTCATTTCGAAACCGACGGGCAACTGCCCGACCGTCCACTGTGGTGAAGCCGCCTGCAGCGCCGCCCCGGCGTCACTGTTCTCCTGGCGAAACCAGTTATAGCCGTCACCGCTGAGCGACGGCTCGAGGGCCTCGGCAGGGATACCCTCTCCCACCCGCAGGGCGGTAAACATGACCTGCTCGATGGCATTGCCCTCCTCGTCACTCAGTTCGAACCTGAGCAGCATGTGATTGCGGGTATCAATCCAGAAACGGTAACCGTAGCGGAAACGGTCACGGGGGGTGATGGCGATGACACGCGCCATCATACCGGCGACCCGGTCGTCGCCCGCGTCAGACAAGTTGTAATGCGGCGACAGGCTGTCGAGATCCTCGGGCACATCGGGGTACGGTTGTCGCGGCCGGCTCTGCCCCACCATGACCGACTTGTTATCCGGCATGATGCAGGTCACGACCTTGTCATCGCGCAGCACCTCGCGCGCACTGCCGGTGAGAGACATCAGCCGCTCCTTTTCACCACCCGCATTCGCCTGGTGCACGATGCGCATCGCTTCCAGCTTGCCATCGTGGTAGTAAACAAAGGTGCCGTCGTAATCAAGGGAACGCATCGAGCTGGACATGCTGTCCAGCCACTGGCGGGCGTTCGCGGGATGGGCCGACTGCTGTGCCAGCACGGCCTGCCCGAGCATGAGCAGGGCTGCTGCTGCCAGCAGTTTCTCCGCCTTGCTATTTGCCATTAACGTTCATTTCGTGGCCAACAAGACGAACGTAGGGCAGCATGCCACGATTCACCGCGTATTCGTTGTGCTGGACAAGATACGCATCGAGACTTCGCGGGGCGCTGGCCGGCGCCTGGACCTCGGCACGCAGAAAATCCTCAGCGGCCGGCACCGAGGCAACGACCGGTGCATCAGCAGCGGTTTCCTCGCGCACGGTCTGCAGCGAAAAGACCGCAACGATGGCAACCGAGGCAGCCACGGCAAGACCGGCGACCGGTTTGAACAGGCCGGCAATACGCGGCGCGGTTTCGACATGCACCGCGGGCTCATCCTGCAACGCGGCATGAATCTCCTTGTGGAATCCGGCATCAACCTGTGGCGGCAGATGGTTGCCAAGGGAGTCACTGATCAGCTGGTAACGTGCCAGTCGTTCTCGCAGCTGCGTATCGGCACCCAGCTGCTTTAACAGCAGTCCCTGCTCCGCCTGCGGCAGTTCGTCATCAACCAGCGCAGATAATTGTTCGTGCAGATTCTCTTTCATAGTGACAAGCTCGCCTGTTTCTAGTCCAGCAGGGGTTTCAGACTTTTATCAATGGCATCCCTGGCCCTGAAAATTCTGGAGCGTACCGTGCCAATGGGACACTCCATGGTTTGTGCAATCTCTTCGTAACTCAGCCCTTCGAGTTCGCGCAGGGTAATCGCCGTGCGCAGATCATCCGGTAATTCGTCAATCGCCCTGGCGATCGCTTCCTGAATCTCGTCTTTCAGCAACAGACGTTCCGGTGTTGCGTACTCCTTAAGACCCGTCGCACCGTCATATTGTTCCGCATCCTGGGCATCAATATCGGTCTTTGGTGGTCGACGACCACCGGCAACGAGGTGGTTCTTGGCGGTGTTGATAGCGATACGGTAAATCCAGGTATAAAACGCGCTGTCTCCCCTGAACCGGTCTATCGCCTTGTAGGCCTTGATAAAGGCCTCCTGGGCCACGTCCCGGGCCTCGTCGGGATCATGCACGTAACGATAGATCAACTGGATGATCTTGTTCTGGTATTTCAGTACCAGGACGTCAAATGCCTGTTTATCACCCTTCTGGACCTTTTCGACCAGTGCCTGATCAATGCCTCGTTCGCCCATACGGGCTGTCTCCCTTCAACCCGTAACTACCCGGATGGACCCTGCCATCCCCTGATAGTTCAGTGTTAATGTATAAAAATCAGGTGCTTCCACACAAACCATGCAGGCCACCGCGCCCTGCGGGCCGCTTTTGCAGCCCGCCGGCAGGTACGCTACGCTTAACCATCCTAAAACAAATCAATGTGTTAGCTAATTCCTGCCGGTGCAAACAAGTATGGTAACTGACAACCGTTTTGATGTCCTGATTTTCGGTAGCGGTGCCGCCGGCCTGACCCTGGCACTGCACCTGCCGGCACACATAAGCGTTGCCGTACTCGCCAAGAGCACCCTGGAGGAAGGTTCGACCCTGTATGCCCAGGGCGGCATTTCAGCCGTCACCCAGGCACCGGATACCTTCGAGTCACACATTGCCGACACACTGGATGCCGGGGCCAGCCTGAACAACCCGGACACGGTGCGCTTCACCATCGAAAAGGCACCGGCGGCGATCCGCTGGCTGGTCGAGCTGGGCGTCCCCTTCACGCGCGATGCTCCGAACGGACGGGATGACAGCTTCCACCTGACCCGCGAGGGCGGTCACTCCACCCGCCGTGTACTGCATGCCGCCGATGCCACCGGGCGCGCCATGGAGACCACCCTGCTCGGTGCGGCACGTGCACGCAGCAACATTACCCTGCTGGAAAACCACATCGCGATTGACCTGATCACGGGCAACAAGCTGGGACTGGCACACAACAGCTGCGTCGGTGCCTATGTCCTGAATCGAAAACGTCACCGCGTGGAGACCTTTCGCGCGCGCAACGTGGTACTCGCCACCGGCGGTGCCAGCAAGGTGTACCTGTATACCAGCAACCCGGACACCTCCAGCGGTGACGGTATTGCCATGGCGTGGCGCGCCGGCTGTCGCGTTGCCAACATGGAGTTCAACCAGTTCCATCCCACCTGCCTGTATCACCCCAAGGCAAAGTCGTTTCTGGTGACCGAGGCCGTGCGTGGCGAAGGCGGCAGGCTGTTGTTACCCGACGGTACGCCCTTCATGGAAAAATTCGACGCCCGCGGCAACCTGGCGCCCCGCGACATCGTCGCGCGCGCCATCGACCACGAGATGAAACGCCTGGGTGAGGAATACGTCCTGCTGGATATCAGCCACAAGCCGGCGCCCTTCATCAAGGAACACTTCCCGACGGTGTATGCGCGCTGTCGCGAACTCGGCTACGACATGACAATGGAGCCGATCCCCGTGGTCCCCGCGGCACACTACACCTGCGGCGGCGTGATCACCGACCTCAACGGACAAACCGATATAGCCGGGCTGTATGCCGTTGGAGAGGTCGCCTGCACCGGCATGCACGGTGCAAACCGCATGGCCAGCAACTCGCTGCTGGAATGCCTGGTATTCGGCGTTGCCGCCAGTGAACACATCAGCGCCCACCTGCAGGACACCCCGGAACCACCCCGGCTACCGGCATGGGATGAATCGCGGGTACGGGATTCCGACGAGGAGGTCGTGGTCAGCCACAACTGGGATGAACTGCGCCGCTGCATGTGGAACTACGTCGGTATCGTGCGCACCGACAAGCGCCTGCAACGTGCGCGGCGACGGGTTGACCTGCTGCAGCAGGAGATCCAGGAGTATTACAGTAATTTCACCGTGTCGAATGACCTGCTGGAGCTGCGTAACCTCGCACAGGTCGCCAACCTGATCATCCGTTCGGCACAGTTACGCAAGGAAAGCCGCGGCCTGCATTTCACCCTGGACTACCCGGAGCTGGATACCAGCAAGCCACCCACCGACACGGTACTGACACCTGACCGGCCGCAGGACATCGACGTCGCCGTGTAGGGCCGAAGTCATTCGGCCATGTTTCGCTGGCACCTTCCACCACGGGCCGAATGATTTCGGCCCTGCAGTAGAAATGTGCCGGAAAACCTCAACCGGTTTCGAACCCGGCCAGCCCGGACGGCTGCGGGCAAACCTCGCACTGCACATCACTGACAGCCGCCTGTGGCGGCCCCTGCCATAACCAGTCCTGCATGGCATCAAGCGCGTCCTGCGAACCGCAGGCCGTGACCGCAACACGACCGTCGGGCAGGTTCTGCGCCAGTCCGCTGAGGCCAAGGGAAAGCGCCTGCTCCCGGGTAGAGGCGCGAAAGAACACACCCTGCACACGACCGGATATGATGCACTTGATACACGGCATGACGAGCGATGTGCGTCAGGGCTTTTCAGCAACAGGCGTTGTCCCGGCAGCCTGCTTCTGCTTGCGGGCGATGTATTTCTCGATGTCCGCCTGCGTGACCGGCCCTTCCTGGCGCGCAAGCCGCTCGCCGGTCGGCGAGATGATATACGTCGTCGGCAGGCCCATCACCGGTCCCAGCGCGGTCACCGGGACCGGGGCCGTGCGTACCACCGGGTAGGACATCATGTGGCTCTCGACGAAATCCTTCAGGTAGCCCGTGTTGACCTCCTCGTAGTCGATACCCAGCACGACCAGTGTGTCGCTGTTATCTTCATGCAGCGATACCAGCTCGGGAATCTCTTCCAGGCAGGGCGGACACCACGTTGCCCAGTAATTCACGATCACCCACTTGCCGCGATAGTCAGACAACGACACCGGCTTGCCATCCAGGTCCGGCAGCGTGAAATCGACCGGCTCGGCCAGTGCCGGGGTGGCAACCAGCAGCGCCAGTAAAAAAAACAGTTTATGCATGGATAAAGCTCCGAAGATTCCCGGGAACGGGATTATACGCCCCTTGGCGTATTCTGCAGGCGCATACCGCGGCCCGCGTGAAACAGTTACACTTGTGACTGTCATCTGGATAGCGGGTTCCCCGCGCTAAAGGTTCGCATGAGCACCATCAGACAGGACGATTTCATTACCAGCATCTGCGATGCCCTGCAGTACATATCCTATTATCACCCCACGGATTTCATCCGTGCCCTGCATGCCGCCTACCTGCGCGAGGAATCGCCGGCGGCACGCGATGCCATGGCACAAATACTGATCAACTCGCGCATGTGCGCCGAGGGTCACCGCCCCATCTGCCAGGACACCGGCATCGTCAACGTCTTCCTCAAGGTTGGCATGGATGTTCGCTGGGAAACAGACAGCAGTATCGATGACATGGTCAACGCGGCGGTGCGCCGCGCCTACCTTGACCCGGACAACCCGTTGCGCGGCTCCATCGTCACTGACCCGGCCGGCGAACGCAAAAATACCGGCGACAACACACCGGCCGTCATCCACAAGGACATCGTACCCGGTGACCAGGTCGAGGTCATTGTGGCTGCCAAGGGGGGCGGCTCCGAGAACAAGTCCCGTTTTGCCGTACTCAATCCCAGCGACGACATCGTTGAATGGGTGCTCGCACAGGTACCCGGCATGGGCGCCGGCTGGTGCCCGCCGGGCATTCTCGGCATCGGCATCGGCGGTACGGCCGAAAAGGCCATGCTGCTTGCCAAGGAGGCGATACTCGAACCCCTCGACATGCACGAACTGCAGGCACGCTGGCCGGAGAACAAGCTCGAGCAACTGCGCCTCGAGATCTTTGAGAAGGTCAATGCCCTCGGCATCGGCGCACAGGGACTCGGTGGCCTGACCACGGTGCTGGACATCAAGATCAGGGACTACCCGACCCATGCCGCCTCCAAGCCGGTGGCGCTGATACCCAACTGCGCAGCCACCCGCCACGTGCACTTCACCCTCGATGGCAGCGGACCGGTTGATCTCGCCCCGCCGCGCCTGGACGACTGGCCGCAGATCACCCGCGAGGCAAGCGCCGGCACCAGGCGCGTGCAGCTGGATAACATCGATCCGGCTGTCGAGCTCGACTGGGAACCCGGCGACACCCTGCTCATCAGCGGCAAGATCCTCACCGGTCGCGATGCCGCCCACAAGCGCATTCTTGAATACCTGGAGCGCGGCGAACCGTTACCCAACGGGCTGGATTTCCGCGGACGCTTCATTTACTACGTCGGCCCGGTAGACCCGGTCGGCGATGAAGTGGTCGGACCTGCCGGCCCGACCACGGCGACACGCATGGACAAGTTCACCGATGAGCTGCTGGAGCGCACCGGCCTGCTTGGCATGATCGGCAAGGCCGAGCGCGGCCCCGAGGCGGTCGAGTCGATCGCCCGGCACAAGGCCGTGTACCTGATCGCGACCGGTGGCGCCGCCTACCTGGTCTCCAGGGCAATCCGCGCGGCGCGCGTGGTGGCCTTTGCGGAGCTCGGTATGGAGGCCGTATACGAATTTGAGGTTGAAGACATGCCGGTCACGGTTGCCGTGGACACCCGCGGCCGCTCGATACACGAACTCGGGCCGCGCGAATGGAAAGACCGCATCGGCGGCATACCCGTTGTCAGTAAATAAATCCCTGGCCACAGCAGACTTTCACGAGAGAGCACCATGACCGATGACGTAACGATTTACTACAACCCGAGCTGCAGCAAGTGCCGCCTGACCCTGGAACTGCTGGAAAAACAGGGGCAGGATACGCGGATCATTGAATACCTCGAAACACCGCCGGATTACGCGACGCTGAATGGTATCCTCGAGCTGCTCGGCCTGGAACCCCGTGAACTGATACGCACACACGAAAAGGAATACGCCGCGGCCAGGCTGGATGACACCACGCTGTCGCGCGACCAGCTGATCAATGCCATGATCGAACACCCCCGGCTGATCGAACGCCCGATCGTGATCAAGAACGGCAGGGCCGCGATTGGCCGGCCGCCGGAGAAGATACTGGATATTCTGTAAGTCATCATACCCGTGAAGAACTTTTTCATGTCATTCCCGCGCAGGCGGGAATGACGTGGAAATAAATTAAGGACGTGTAATTAGAGAACGATGAACCAACCAGACAATGACATACCAATCAAGCAATAACGAATTTGTAGAAAATGACGCAGCAAGAGACACCGGACAAACAGACCATGAACGAAATCCTCGTCCTCTATTACAGCCGCTACGGCGCAACCGCCGACATGGCAAACATCATTGCACGCGGCATCGAGACCCACCCGGACTGCCAGGCACGTATCCGCACGGTACCGCCGGTGTCCGCAGTCTGCGAGGCCACGGCGGATGACATACCGGCAGAGGGCCCACTCTACGCCACGCTCGATGACCTGCGCGAATGCGCCGCCCTGGTGCTCGGCAGCCCGACTCGTTTTGGCAACATGGCCGCCCCTCTCAAGTATTTCATCGACTCGAGCAGCAGCCTGTGGCTTGGCGGCGATCTCGCGGGCAAACCGGCCGCGGCGTTTACCTCGACGTCCAGCATGCACGGCGGCCAGGAGGCCACGCTGCTCTCCATGATGCTGCCGCTTATCCACCACGGCATGCTCATCATGGGCCTGCCCTACACCGAGAGCGAACTGCTGACGACCACCAGCGGGGGGACGCCGTACGGTCCCAGCCACCTCGCGGGCAGCGACAGCAAGCGACCGCTGAGCGACGAGGAAAAACACCTGTGCACGACGCTGGGTAAACGCATCGCCGACATCACGGCCCGGCTCAACTAGCCGAGCACAACATGCCAGGCAAGCGCTTTCTGTATGCACTCACCCTGTTCGGCTACTTCGCCACGCTGGCGTTACTGACCGCGTGGTACGGCTGGCTTGCACCGGCGACACACTTTCCGACGGCGCTGGTGTTGCTGGTGCTCGTGGTCCCGCTGCTGTTCCCGTTGCGCGGCCTGTTGCACGGCCGCAGGTACACCTTTGCGTGGAGCTGTTTCCTTGCCCTGCTGTATTTCACCCACGGTGTCATGGAGGCCTACAGCAACGAGCTGACCCGCCCGCTGGGCCTGCTGGAGGTCACCTTCAGCACGCTCTGGTTTATCGGTGCAATGGCCTACATCAAGGCAACCGGCAAGGGAGCATCCGCGAAAGACAAGGCGCCTGCTGAGGAATAACCGGCAACAGCGAGGAGTAGCAGGCAGTCTCGACTCAGCCCTGCATGGCCTGCGCCAGCGGCCGGTACTGCAGGCTGTAGAACATCTCGAGATAACGCCGCAGCTCATCACGCTCCAGGTCGGTCACGTAATGCCAGAATCCGTATACCCGTGACAGGGTCATCAGGCGTTCGGCATATCCCTTCCAGGTGTAACGCGCCCTGACCCGCTCCAGGGCACCCTGCGACAGCCGCTGCCATTCGTCCGGGTTTTCCATACAACGCGTAAAAAATTCCGCAATGCGTTGCGCCGCCAGCGCCCCGTGGTTGGGGTTGATATGAAAACCCGAGACATTATCCTCGATGATCTCCAGGGGGCCACCGAAACTGGTCGCGAAGGTAGGCAGGCCGGTGCTCATCGCCTCGATCACGGTCAGACCAAACGCCTCGAACAGGGCCGGCTGTACGAAGGCACCGCGATAATCGGCGATTACACGATACAGTTCGCCGGCAAAGGCCTTGTCGAGGTACATACCCAGCCAGCGCACCTGTCCGTCCAGCTGATACTCATCCATCAGCCGGTGCATACGCAGTATCTGCTGGTATTCTTCCTCGTTGCTCGACAGGGCAGGATCAACATGCCCCCCGACGACCACCAGGTTTGCCAGCTCGCGAAGTTCGGGATTTGCAGCGTACCATTCCACCAGCCCGGTAATATTCTTGATCTTGTCCATGCGCGCCATGGTAAACAGCAGCGGCTTGGCGGGATCAAACAACACGCCGCGCTTGTCATTGCCGTCGGCACCGAACAGCAACTGGTTTATATCGTCCTCGTAGTGCACCAGGCGCTGGCCGGATTCACTGAACGGAAAGTAGATTTCTTCATCTGCACCCGGCGAGACAATGTTGAACTTGGGGTCAAACACGTCGATACCGTGCACCACGCGATACAGACCGGGCATGGTATAGGCCTCGTGTGCCTCATACTGCCCGACACTGTCAGCGGTGCCGGCTATTTCCTGGTAGGTCGAGGTGATAATGAAATCTGCCGTATTCATCGCGATCAGGTCCGCGGTGAACTGGCAGGAAAAATGGTAGTGCTCCTCGTTTTCGTGCCAGTAGAGATCTGAATACAGGTACTTGGTCTTCTCCAGTGCATGCGCGATGTTGCACTGGGTTACACCCAGCCGCTGTGACAACAGTGACGCCACGAGATTGCCGTCCGAGTAGTTGCCAATAATAAAATCCGGCCAGCTTCCCAGCTCGATAAGCAGTTCTCGCTCGACCTCGTGACTGAAACGTTCGAGGTATGGCCAGATTTCGAAACGCGACAGCCACTGCGGGACCACCTGGCCACCCTGATCCAGGAAGGGGACGCGCAGGATGCGGGCATTGCGTGTCCCGGCAATGGACTCCAGGCGCTGGTTGCAGGTCGTGCCCTCGGCCTCCGGTATCAGGCGCGTCACGACCAGTATTTGCGGGTCGATATCCAGCCCCTGCTCCAGCAGGCTGTTGTGCATGGCCCGCTCAAGGGCGCGGACCTGGTCGAGGATATAGACCACCTGGCCGCCGGTGTCCGGGCGACCCAGCACATCACTCTGCCCGAACCAGCCATGCGGCGACAGGATCGCAATGGAAAAGATCATCGGGATATTTTCCAGGAAGCGCTCCAGGCCGGACGGCGACGGGGCCTCGAGTATATCCAGCAACAACTCCATGTAAGCCAGGGTGCGTCCTGCATCCCTGCCCCAGCCGGGCTCAAAACCCAGCGTGCGCAGGCGCGCTGCCAGTTCATTCCACGGGGTTTCGGCAGGGACCGCCGAGAGTATTTCGGTTGCCTGGCGCAATGCCGAGCGCAACGTCTGCACGTCGTCAACCGCGTCGTTGAGCATCAGCGTCTGTTCACGGTAACGGTGCACGCGCAGAAAATCGAGCAACAGGCGATTGCCCTTGCCACGCTCATCAAACAGCTGACTGGACAGGCGCCGGTTGAGGAATTCCACGCCCCGCCCGATCGAGCGCGTCTCGCGCATCTTGGGAAATCCGCGCAGGAACGGTTCCAGGTCAATCTCCAGGATATGTTCAGCGCTGTCCCGCACGTCGTTGACAAGGCGTTCCTTGATATAGAGAAATTCGCTGACCGGGATTTCCTCGGCAGTCATCATGTTGCTGTTGATCTGCAGGTATCCCCAGTGCCCCACCCGGGTACGCAATGCAAAGTACAGCCAGTCGGCCTCGATGACCGCTTCCTGGACGGTTTGCAGCACGCGCTCCAGCGGTGTACCGCCAAGACAGTTATCACCGGATTCACACAGGCGAATCAGGGCATCCTGCACCTCGCCGCGCAGCAACAGGGGCTTACCCAGATCGGACAAGTGGTGCAGCACCTTGTGCGCCGAGTTGCGCTGTTCATTCATGTAGTGCTGCAGGGCATCAAGAAAGTCCTGGTCGAATGTCATGTCAGCTCCCACGCATCTGTAAATTGCCGGTAAAAATCCGGTTCGTCCACGGTCGCACCGCGGCGACCGACAATGGCAGAGGCAAACGCCTGTGCACGCTGCAGTGTCTGGCGGTATGGCCAGCCATGCAACACACCCGCGATGACCACACTGGTCAGCGCATCACCGGCACCGACCGTATCCACAACCCGGGTAACAGCATCCGGCACGACCCGAACACTGTCCCCGGCGCTCGCCAGCAGCTCCGCACCGGCTGCACCACGGGTTAGCAACAGCAGTTGCAGGCCTGCATTGCCGAGTAGCCGCTGCATGCGGCCTGCCTCGTCTGCCTCGCCCGGGACCAGCTCGCAGAGTTCCTCGTCATTGAGCTTGGCGAGCCATGCACCCTCGATCAGGTCCAGCACCTGCTCGCGTTGCCACCAGGGACTGCGCAGGTTGACGTCGACCAGGCGCCTGTCGTTAAAACGGCTGCACAGCCAGGCCAGCGTCTTTGCAGAGACCGGGCTGCGCGCCGCCAGGCTGCCATGATAGAAAAGCGTGGCCCCCGGTAACGGTGGCAACGCGCCCTGGTCGATGTGGTCATAGGCCTGGTCGGCAAGGATCTCGAAACTGTGGCCGCTGCCGGAGAGGGCTATCGTGACCTTGCCGGTCGGGTATGACGAATCCAGCTGCAGCCCGGATGCATCCATGCCATGGTGGTGCATGGCATCCCTGACGCGGTGACCCAGCGGGTCGTCACCGACCCGGGAAATAAACAACGGCGACAGTCCAAGCCCCTGCAGATGCCAAGCGACGTTGAACGGTGCGCCACCGAGCACCATCTGGCCGTCCGGGAAACAGTCATACAGGACCTCGCCGAAGATGACCGGCCGTTCGATTTCAGTCATTGGCAGGCACTTCGCCGGCACTGTCCGTCAGCCAGCTGCGCACGTCCGGCTGGTAGTGCACAACCCCCTCAAGTACACCGGCCGTGTAGTTGCCATTCATATCCATGAATCCACCCTGCGCTATGTACAGGGCATCAACGGCCCTGCCTGATTCTGCCCGGGCCAGCGCCGCGTCACGCACCTCTGCACTGGCATTGGCAACCAGTACGGCAGGAATTTCACTGACCAGCACCGGCAGGTCATTGCCACTGTCACCGGCAAACACCGTGTCGCTCAGCTGAAATCCATTGCGTTGCATAAGAAACCTGATTGCATGTTCCTTGCTGGCGCTGGCCGGCAGGATATCCAGCAGCCCGGTTGCTCGTGGTTCATCAATACTCCAGACGAGGTTGGCCCTGACACCGCTGTGCTCGAGACGTTGACGGATTTCATGCGCCAGGGCCTCCGTGTCGGCATACAGTGGCACATAGTAACTCGACTTGTACAGGTTCTGCTTTGCCGGCTCCTGCTGTTGCAGATCCACGATATCCAGCAACAGTCCCCTGATATCAGCGTCGTTCAGTCCGCCCCAGTCCGGGGCGATTTCCTGCTGCCACTCGTGCCAGTGTTGCCAGCGATCGTTGTCGATCGCGTAGATGGTGGTACCGACATCGCTGATGACATAATCAGGTTGCGGCAGGCTGTAGTTTGCAATGGCCTGTTCGACCAGATGGCGGTCGCGTCCGGTTACATAGGCCAGGGTCACTTCCGGCCTGGCCGCCAGCGCGGCAAACAGCGTGCGTGCACCTTGCGACTCTGACTGTGGACCGTTCGGCAGCACCGTACGGTCCAGGTCGGTACACAGCAGCAGCTGCCTGTTCACGCCCCGGGGAGCTCGCAGTTACCCAGGTAATCGTAATGCTCCATCGCCTCGAGAATACCGGCCGCACAGGGTTGTGTGGCGAAATAGATGTTCTCGATATCCACCAGCCCGGAAAGCTCCTCGTGGTGGCGGTTGGCCACGACAACGGCCATGGCGTTACCGCGCATCATGTCCTCGTCGGCACCGGACCCCCCGGCAACGAGGATATTCTCCAGTGGTATACCCCACTGGTCAGCAACCCAGCGCAGTGCAAAGCCCTTGGAGGCCCGTACCGGCAGGATATCCAGGAACTGCCCGAAGGACAGGAAGGTATTGGCCGTGAGCTCCTGCTGGTGCAGCAGGCTGTTGATCTCGTCCAGGCCGGGCGCCTGCTTCGGGTCTATGTAGTAACTGATCTTGAAACGACTTTGTTCAGCCTTGGGCTGCATCTTGATTCCGGGCAGGTCAACAAGCGCCCGGGTAATTGCCCGCGGCTTCCAGAGATGATCGATGTGTTCGGCCCAGGCACTGTCCCGGGTCAGGCGCGGCGCATAACAGATCTCGGTACCCAGACTGGTAATCAGGATATCCGGCTGCGGTATACCGTAGCGCTTCATCAGTCGCAGGGCTGCATCCAGGCGTCTGCCGGTGGCGATTCCGAAGGTCGTGCACTTGCTGTATATCTTCATCACATCGAGAAAGTCGGCAAGTGACTCCGCGTCACCCAGCAGGTTCTGGTCCAGGTCGCTGAAGATCGCACGGTCATGGTAGAGGCTTGCGCGGCGCCGCAATGTCAGCGACGCGCGTGGTTCTGCCTTGGTCGACGCCAGCAGTTTTTGCAGGGCAGCAACGTAGACCTGCGTGTGCGCCTGCCAGGAATAGTAGTGCCTTACCCCCTGCAGTCCCTGGTTCGAGAGGCCGCGCCAGGCACTGGCATCGCTGAGTATCTTCAACAGCGTCTTGATGATGTCCTGTTTGTCCAGCGGATCTATCAGGTAGCCGTTATGACAGTTCGCGGTAATATCGCGCGGCCCGCCATCCTCCGTTGCCACGATGGGCAGGCCACTGGCAGCGGCCTCGATCAGCGTCAGGCCAAACGGCTCGGTCAGTGCCGGGTTGATAAAGACACCCTGCGAGACGGCCGCGAGCCGGTACAGCACCGGGACGTCATTCGGCCGGTGTGCCTTTGGATAGGCGACCTTGCCATACAGATCGTACTGGTCGATCGTCAGCAGGATGTCGGTCAGCACCTCCTGGACCTCGCTTTCCATGTCGCGGATATCGTCACGGTTGCCGGCAATGATCACCAGGTTGGCGGCTGCCTGCAGCTCCTCGGATTCACCATAGGCCTCCAGCAGGGTGACGATATTCTTGCGGGTATCCGGGCGTGACAGCGCCAGGATGATCGGTCGATCGGGGTTCAGCAGGAAACGCCCCAGTTCACGGAAGATCGCACTGTCACGTTCGCTGCCGTCGGCAGGGTGAAAGGCATCCAGTGCCGTGCCCGGCGGGATAACCTGCATCTTCTCCGGCTGGTAGTGGTCGTAATGACCGTACTGCTGCTCGATCTCCTGGTTGGTACTGGTAATCACCAGCTCGGCCGCAGCCAGGATATCCTCCTCCGCCTCGATACGTCGCGACATGTTGTAGCGCTGCTCGATAACGGCACCCTTCAGGCCACGTGCCAGCAGGCGGCGGCGCTTGACCCGCCCCAGGGAATGACCGGTATGCACCAGCGGTACGCCCAGATGGCTGGAGAGACGGATGCCGACATAGCCGGCATCGGCATAATGGCTGTGCACGATGTCCGGGGCCAGGTCATGCTCGCGCACCCAGTACAGTGCATTGTCGGTGAACACATCCAGACAGTCCCAGAGCTGCTCCTTGGGGAGGTAGATATCCTCGCCGCAGTCGAGCCGGATGATACGGACCTTGTCTGACAGGGCTTCCTCACGGCGCGCGTAATCTGCACTGACCGCGGAATCAAGTACCCGCCGGGTCAACACATCCACACGGGAAATACCGGGGTGCTCACCCAGCGCACATGCCAGCTCGACCACGTAACGTGTCTGGCCGCCCGTGTCGGCATCGCTGCCCAGCTCGAGATTCTGTCCGCGAATCAGACCGTGCACGCTGATCAGCACCACGTGCAGCTGCTGCCCCCCGGCTGACTGTGTTACAGCGTTCCCTGTTGTCGATGAATGGCTCATAAACTACCGGGAATGCTACCAATATTTCCCGGCAAAACAAATAAATAGAATATGCCGATCGACACTGGCCGGGTCAGCCCCGGCCCCCTGACCGGCAAGCCGGCCTTCCGACAGGTCCGTCGCCACCCTGATCCACCCGGAGACGAGACAGACAACAGGCGAAACACGCCAGCGGCGCGCCAGCGAACCTTTTATTGATCGCTATTGTCAGAAACCGCCATTCAGTGGGTGACCGGCCATGCCGGACAGGCCCTTTACCCATTGACCGGCTAATTAATTATACTAGGCAGCCGTTCGCGACCACCTGATAACAACAAGAGCCACCCACGTGTTTCAACCAATGGTATTTACCACACCCCGGATTCCGGTCGTTGCCCTGCTGCTGACGCTGGTCACGGCAAGCGGCTGCTCCAGCATGGTCAGCCGCGCGACCAGTGACATGTCGGACAACCTCTCCAGCGCCGTGCTCGACCAGAACGATCCCGAGACCGTGCGCCAGGGCGCACCGGCCTTCCTGCTGATGATCGATGGCTTCATCAGCGGCGATCCCGACAACCAGGCACTGCTACTTTCAGGATCACGCCTCTACGGCGCCTATGCCTCGGCCTTTGTTGACGACGCGGCCCGCCAGAAGCGCCTCGCCGGAAAATCCTACGACTACGGCCGGCAGGCCGTGTGCCTGTCACACAAGGACTTCTGCGCCGTCATCGACAAGCCCCTTGCCGCGTTCAATGAGCATGTAACGGATTTCAGGGCAGACGATGTAGGGGTACTGTTCGATTTTGCCGCGGGCTGGACAACATGGATACAGGCAAACACCGATGACTGGAGTGCCACCATTCAACTACCCAAGGTCGCCGCGCTGATGACGCGCGTCATCGAACTGGACGAGACCTACAGCCACGGTAACGCACACCTGTATATGGGTGTCCTGAGCACCCAGTTACCGCCCGAGTACGGTGGCAAGCCCGAGGTCGGCAGACAGCACTTTGAACGCGCCAACGAACTCTCGAATGGACACAACCTGATGGTGAACACCCTGTTTGCCAAGTACTATGCGCGACTGGTGTTCGACAAGGAGCTGCATGACCGGCTGCTCAACGAGGTGCTCGCAAGCGACATCGAGGCACCCGGACTGACATTAAGCAACGCGCTGGCACAACAGGACGCACAGCTACTGCTGGAGGAAAGTAATGACTTTTTCTGACTGGATACGCAGATTTACTGCACCGGGCAGCGCGCTGATTGCCGCCCTGCTGTTACTGGCACAGCCCTCGCTTGCCGGTGCCACGACCCTGAAGATCGCCACGCTCGCACCCGACGGCACCTCGTGGATGAGACTGATGCGCCAGGGTGCCGAGGATATCAAGGAAAAGACCGAGGGGCGCGTCAAGATCAAGTTCTACCCCGGTGGTGTCATGGGTAACACCGCCACCGTCATGAAGAAGATGCGCATCGGGCAACTGCAGGGCGGCGCCTTTACCGGAGCCAGCCTGTCACAGGTGTACCCGGACGCACAGCTGTATGGCATGCCCATGGTCTTTCGTACCCTTGGGGAGGCGAGGTACGTGCGCGAGCGCATGGATGACACCCTGATCAAGGGCCTGGCCGACAATGGACTGGTCGTTCTCGGCATCAGTGATGGCGGCTTCGCCTACATCATGTGCGAAAAACCCTTGCGCAGAATGGAAGACCTGAAGGGGCAAAAGGTGTGGATGCCGGAAGGCGATGTACTCACCGAGACCATGTTTGATTCCGCCGGTGTCAAGGGCATTCCACTACCTGTCGCGGACGTGTACACCGGCCTGCAAACCGGGCTGCTCGACACCATCGCCGGCGTGCCAACCGGTATCGTTGCCTTCCAGTGGTACACCAGCGTGACGCACCTGACTGACGTACCGTTGATGTTTCTTACCGGCTGGCTGGTGATTGACGACAAGGTCTTCAAACGTATCAAGGCGGATGACCAGAAGGTCGTTCACGAGGTCATGGGCCAGATCTTTCGCACCCTCGATGATGTGAACCGCAAGGACAACGAGTCGGCCCGCAAGGCCCTGCAGGGCCAGGGTATTGAATTCGTGGTACCGGATACAGCGGAACGCGCCAACTGGGAACAAATCGCCATAGACGGTCGCGAAACCATGATAAGCCGTGCGCAATACTCGCCTGAACTGGTCAACGAGATGCTCGGATACATCGAGGAATACCGCGAGCAGCACGGAAGCGGTGACAGTGAGTGAACCACAGGCAGACGTAACACCCGCCTCACGCTGGCTCGGCTGGCTGCACAACCTGGAAGACGCCCTGCTCGCCCTGATCCTGCTGAGCATGGTGCTGCTGGCCAGCAGCCAGGTCATCATGCGTAACCTCTTTGACAGCGGTTTTACCTGGGGTGACCCGCTGCTGCGCCTGCTGGTGCTATGGCTGGGCCTGATGGGCGCCATGGTCGCCACCCGGCTGGACAAGCACATCACGGTCGACGCGCTGCTGCGTGTGCTGCCACCCCGTCTGCAGCAGGCATCGCGCCTCTTCACCAAGCTGGCCACCGCGCTGGTATGCGGCATCCTGGCCTGGCAGTCCGTGCGTCTTGTGCTCATCGACTACGATTACCAGGACATGGTCATCAACCACCTGCCGGTGTGGGTCGCTGACCTGATCCTGCCGATCGCATTCAGCGTCATGACCCTGCGCCTGCTGTTGCAGGCCGCCATGCTCTTCAGGGACCGCACGTGATCGTCACAACCCTGCTACTGCTTGGCCTGGCCCTGCTGGGTATGCCGCTGTTCGCCGTGATCGCCGCCGGCGCGCTGTACGGCTTTTACACTGAAGAGATTGACCTCGCCGCCGTGGTCATCGAGATCAACCGCCTGTCGACCATCCCGGTACTGCTCGCCATTCCGCTGTTCACCTTTGCCGGCTACCTGCTCGGTGAAAGCAACGCGCCGAAGCGGTTGGTGCGCGTCACCCACGCCTTTCTCGGCTGGTTTCCCGGCGGACTCGCCATCGTCGCCATCATGGCCTGCGCCCTGTTCACTGCCTTCACCGGTGCCTCCGGTGTCACTATCGTCGCACTCGGCGCCCTGCTCTACCCGGCCCTGAAACAGGCCCGCTACCCGAACAGGTTCAGCCTCGGCCTGATTACCAGTTCCGGCAGTCTTGGTATCCTGTTTGCGCCGTCCCTGCCCCTCATCCTCTACGGTGTCGTCACCCAGCAGCTGTCACTGGACCAGCCCATCAGTATCGATGACCTGTTTCTTGCCGGCATCTTTCCCGGCACGCTGATGCTGGTCATCCTCGCCGCCTGGTCCATGTTCGTGCGCAAGAGCAACCATGGCGAGGTGGTGACAGAACCGTTCTCCACCAGGGAATGCGTACTCGCGGTACGCGAGGCGATCTGGGAGCTGCCGTTCCCGTTTCTGTTACTGGGCAGTATCTACAGCGGCATCCTTGCGGTCTCCGAGGCGGCCGCGCTGACGGTAGTGTATGTGTTCATCGTCGAGGTGTTTATCTACCGCGAGATAGCGCTGCGCGACCTGGCGGGCATCATGCGCGAGTCGATGGTGATGGTCGGCGGCATCCTGATTATCCTCGGTGTCTCGCTGGCCTCGACCAACTACATCATTGATATCGAACTCCCCGAGCAGTTGTTCAACACCATTCGCGAACACATCGACAGCCGCTGGGCATTCCTCGCACTGCTGAACCTGTTTCTGCTCGGTGTTGGCATGATGCTC